>JBKXCY010000333.1:0-1009 GCA_046994005.1 Streptococcus sp. | reverse complement strand
CATCGCATGCATCTAGGACGCTACTTTTCTTTAGTAGCTAACTTTACGACTTAAGAGAAAATCACCGTCAGATTGGCGAATAAAGGTCAGATCCACATAGTCCCCGTTTTTCTTTTGGAGATTCATGGTGAGTTCTACAGTATCTGAATAGTCAGATGACTCAATGCTCATGGCAATATTATCAGCATTGTCCTTCAAAAGTTCTTTATAAGAACTACCACCCTTGCCTGTCGCGGAATCACCTTCTTTCAGATCATCTATCTTCTTGTCTTCAATATTCTGTTTCAAAGCATAGTAACCAAAGTCAATCTTCGTTAGTTCGAAGCGATCCCCTTTCTTTGTATAGGTGGCTTTAGCTGCAGTTTTGTCCGTATAGAGATCATCACCCCAACGCAATTCCAATTCTCCATTTTCAAATTGAATATAGTTTGCCTTTCCATAGGACTTCACTGTATCTTCCGGCGTCTCACCTTGATCAGAGTCTGTCGAAAACTGTAGATTTCCAAGATCTTCTTGTTGCAATTCGAACTTGGCTTTTGAGTTATCTTCGGTGACCAATTGACTCAAATCCACTCCATTTGATGCATCATCTTCTGTAGCCAATGAAGCCTGGCGATGACTGCTTGGCTGTTCACTACTTGGTTTGGCATGGCCGATCAAATAGCCACTGACACCACCAATCAAGAGACCTGCAACAATCCCTAGGGCCACTTGAATCGCTTTTTTATCAGCTGGATTCATTCCCTGTTTCACGGGGAAAACGGGTGCTTGTGGCACTTGCATTGTAGGACCCTGGATTGGGGGAACCGTTGGAGGAACTACAGAGGACGTGCTCGGCTGGGGGGAAGGAGTGACTCCTGGATTGGCTTCAAGAGATGGCTCGCCTTCTAAGCTAGCTGGAGTCACTGGTTCTTTTGTTACTTCCACCACCGTGTCAGTCTCCAAGTTAGGAGTTTCCACGAGATTTCCTGCTCCTTCTTCCGGTGCTACTACGTGAGCTGGCTCTTGG
>JBKXCY010000332.1:0-1015 GCA_046994005.1 Streptococcus sp. | reverse complement strand
CGAGACAGGTCTGGAACTTGTCAAGCGGGGGCACCGCCTCGTAGCAGATGACCGGGTCGATATCTATGCGAGAGATGAGATGACCCTTTGGGGAGAGCCAGCTGAAATCCTACGCCACTTACTAGAGATCCGTGGTGTAGGGATTATCGATGTCATGAGTCTCTACGGAGCCAGTGCTGTCAAGGATTCTTCACAAGTCCAAATCGCCGTTTACTTGGAAAATTATGCTAAGGATCAGGTTTATGATCGTCTTGGTAATAATGCAGAAGAGTTGGAAATCGGTGGCGTGACCATTCCTCGTATACGCATCCCTGTGAAGACTGGTCGGAACATTTCGGTCGTGATCGAAGCAGCAGCTATGAATGTTCGGGCTAAAGAAATGGGCTATGATGCCACCAAAACCTTTGAAGAACGTTTGTCCCAGTTGATTAGTCAAAATGAGGTGAAGGAATGAATCCAGTAGCCCTTCAATTAGGTCCGATCAGTATTCGTTGGTACGCAATTTGTATTGTCTCTGGCTTGATTCTAGCTGTTTATCTTTCCATGAAAGAAGCACCTCGTAAGAAAATTGATCCAGATGCTATCATTGACTTCATTTTGATCGCTTTTCCACTAGCGATTGTGGGGGCTAGACTCTATTACGTTATTTTTGAATGGGGCTACTATAGCCAGCATCTTGGTGAGATTTTTGCTATCTGGAACGGAGGAATCGCGATTTATGGTGGCCTCTTGACAGGTGCCCTTGTCCTCTATCTATTCTCTCGTAGACGCTTGATTGAGCCAATTGATTTCTTAGATATTGCGGCCCCAAGCGTCATGATTGCACAGAGTATTGGTCGCTGGGGAAACTTCTTTAACCAGGAAGCTTATGGAGCTGCTGTTAAAAGTCTTAACTACTTGCCCTCTTTTATTCGAGACCAAATGTATATAGATGGTAGTTACCGTCAGCCAACCTTCTTATATGAATCCAGTTGGAATCTGCTAGGATTTCTTTTGATCTTGTTTCTTCGTAGGA
>JBKXCY010000331.1:0-1037 GCA_046994005.1 Streptococcus sp. | reverse complement strand
ATTTACTGGTCGTAGTCTAAGACATTGTTCTCGATGACAAACTTAGATTCAGCGGAAATGCTGGCTTCTCCTAGTTGCAACTGCGAACTTCCGTCTGGCTTCATGATGTGCCACTGACCGTCCTTGTGGGCAAAGATAGCCTGAAATGTGACGTTATCACTCTTGTCTCGAATAGGTAGAACAAATGCTTGATCAGTATTCTCTAAGAGAATCTCTTCTTTTTTTTCAAAGTTATAGATATAAAATTGCCCAGCTCTTTGCCCCAAACCATGAAGTTCATCGACTTTTTGCCAATTCTCAAACTTATTCCGAACAAGGGATTCATTATAAATCTTGTTGAAGGTTTCGTTCCGTTTCTTCGTTTCTTCCTCGTCTAGTGTTTTCTGAAACTCTGCAACCTTTTTAGTCGTTTGAATGGTTTGTCTGTTTTGCTCCCTGATTTGCTGGCGGTGGATGACTCGCATCATTCTTGCAGCAACGCCCAGGATGACAAGGATGGATACAAGACTGATTTTAGTTTTAGCATTATTTTTCATAGATGAGTCTCCCTATTGTGTCATTGGTCCTATTATACCCTTTGAAAGAAAGGATCGTCAAGTTCATCTTGTGATGATCTAACATGCAGATCTAGCTGGGGACAATAGAATTTTATCAGATTTTCATTGACGAAGGTCCCTTTATTTGATAGGCTAGGGGAATAGAACTGATTTCGCAAGAAAAGAAAAAAGGAGCGAGGCAAGTGGCACGGATTTTATTAATCGAGGATAATGATGATATCCAAGAAATTTTATACAGTCTCTTAAGTGAAGATCATGAGGTCCTTCAGGCTTTTTCAGGTACAGAAGGGCTGCGGCTCTTCCAGCAAGAAGCTGTTGATTTGGTCCTTCTGGATATCATGCTTCCAGGGAAGAATGGGGATCAGGTCCTTGAGGAGATCCGTTTGCAGAGTCAAGTGCCGATCATCATGATGACCGCTCTTGGAGACAAACACCTCATTAGCCAGTATCTCCTTGCAGGTGCTAATGATTATATCGTCA
>JBKXCY010000330.1:0-1050 GCA_046994005.1 Streptococcus sp. | reverse complement strand
GTATATTGCTACTTGGTTAATTGCTAGTCGTTACCTTTATGGAAAAGAATAAAACCAAACAGAATGCATTCAATTTAAAAGTTGATTACACAGATTGAAGAAAAAGTCCATTTTAGACAATTTTCTTCAATCTTTTTTCATAATCTTATAAATAAAAAACTCTTACAAATGCTATTATGTGGACATTCCTAAGAGTCTTTACTATATGGTAATCAAAATGGTAATCAAACTCTAAAGGAGAAGTTTTTCTAGTCCTAATAGAGTTTGTCTATATTCTGAAGAGAGGTTTAACCCTCTCTTTTTTTGTTATACTCGAACAGTTTTACTTGCCCCATCTTTTGAGTAGAGATTGATTAAACCTTCCTGGCAAGAACGAATCATATCTCCTGGCTTGACTTCTTGTGGAACGGTGATTGTAAGAAGTTCCATCGGATTTGGTGCGCGATCAATCTTCACTCCATCCTTATCATGCAAGTCTTGGATCTGGCATTCAAAATGACGGAAGCCTGGTCCGTAGAATTCCACTTGGTCGCCTTCATTGATGACATTCCGTTGGCGAATCGTCGCAGTCATGGTAGATGGATCAAAGTCCACTACTTCCCCTACAAATTTGTATTGAGGAATCTTACGACGTGCCCCAAACAATTGTTCATTTTCAGTCGGTGTTTGGTAGTAGAATCCAGTCGCCAATTCACGTTGAGCGACCTTCCACAATTCATTGATCAAATCATCCTTAATGGCATAAAAGGCTTCTGGACTTTCCATATAGGCATCACAAGCTGCCTTGTAACAGTTGGCAACAGTTGATACATAATGGACAGATTTCATCCGGCCTTCAATCTTCAAGCTATCAACCCCATTATCAATCATGTCTGGAATATTTTCGATCATACACATGTCCACGGCTGACATAGAATATTCTTCTGGGACTTGTCCTTTGATACTCTTGCGTTCTTGGCCAAATGGCATATCGTAGAGATCGTATTTCCAACGGCAAGATTGAGAACAGCCACCACGGTTGGCATCCCGGTCAGACATGTGGTTAGAAAG
>JBKXCY010000329.1:0-1060 GCA_046994005.1 Streptococcus sp. | reverse complement strand
AAGCGGAATCGCCGACTTGGGGCACCTGGCTTATCCCGAGCAACTGAAATTCAAGGCCAAGCAGGTCAAGGATAGTCTATATAAAATGGCAGGAATCTCTGATATCGAAGTACCCCTGACCTTGGGGATGGACCATCCTGTCCAGTACCGCAACAAGGCTCAGGTGCCTGTTCGTCGTGTCAATGGTCAGGTAGAGACAGGCTTCTTTCGGAAGAACTCTCATGATTTGATGCCGATTGAAGACTTCTATATCCAAGATCCAATCATTGACCAAGTGGTCTTAGCACTTCGGGATTTGATTCGTCGGTTTGACCTCAAGCCTTATGATGAAAAGGAACAGTCTGGCTTGATCCGCAATCTTGTGGTCCGCCGAGGACATCATTCTGGAGAAATTATGGTCATTTTGGTCACCACTCGTCCCAAGGTTTTCCGTGTGGACCAGTTGATCGAGCAGTTGATCAAGCAATTCCCAGCCATCAAATCCGTTATGCAAAATATCAATGACCAGAATACCAATGCCATTTTTGGAAAAGAATGGCGTACGCTTTATGGTCAAGACTATATTACCGACCAAATGTTGGGCAATAGCTTCCAAATCTCTGGACCAGCCTTTTACCAGGTCAATACCGAAATGGCAGAGAAGCTCTATCAGACAGCCATTGACTTTGCGGAGCTAAGAGAAGACGATGTCGTGATTGACGCCTACTCCGGAATTGGGACCATTGGCTTATCCGTTGCCAAGCACGTCAAGGAAGTCTATGGAGTAGAGGTCATCCCCGAAGCCGTGGAGAATAGCCAGAAAAATGCTAGTTTAAACGGCATCACCAATGCCCACTATGTCTGTGACACAGCAGAAAATGCTATGAAAAATTGGCTCAAGGAAAGTATCCAGCCAACCGCTATTTTAGTCGACCCACCACGCAAGGGCTTGACCGAAAGCTTCATCAAAGCAAGTGCCCAAACAGGTGCTGACCGCATCGCCTATATCTCCTGTAACGTCGCCACCATGGCGCGTGATATCAAACTCTACCAAGAATTGGGATATGAATTGAAGAAAGTA
>JBKXCY010000328.1:0-1062 GCA_046994005.1 Streptococcus sp. | reverse complement strand
ATCCGCCACCTCAAAGCAGTGCTTTGAGCACTCAACCACTGCGTCTTGCTCGACAATCCAAAAATAATTAAGAGGCTAGGACTTTTGTCCCAGCCTCTTTTTATGGATCGTTATTGATTTTTATCCAGACCGGTGATGCCTTTTAAGCGCTTGGTTTCTGCAGCAGACATAACATTAACGATCTTGTCTCCTTGTGTAGAGAAGTTAGATTCGTCCCCGTTACTATCTTTATAGACATAGCTGGTCCAACGTTCAGAACGCATAATGGCATAGGGTTTTCCGAGACGCTCGAGAGCTGTTTTTGGTGTATCGGATTTGGAAATGGCGCCAGTAGACTGGTGGTTGGCATCGCCCTCTTTTAAACGGAAGGTGATATCTGTTAGGACATTATTGTGGAAGAAAGCCATGATATCGCCATTATCTGTTACCCAAACATTAACCCCATCTCCAGGATTCGCACTGTCTGTGCTACTTACAGGTTGACCAAAGGCTGCCACCATATCATCGTAACTAGATGTTGGTTTGTCTCCACCGACTTCTTGCCCATTCACTTTCATTATAATTCCAGTGCTCAGATGGAGATTCTTGAGTTTTTCGATCTCAGGAATGGATGCAGCTCCTGGCACATATTGGAGAGAAGAACCATCATCTGGATCCATGCTGTAGCGATCTGAAAAATCATCTGAGCTACTGCTGTCTGAAGAAGTGCTCGACGGTTTACTAGATGATGTTTTGGTTGAAGATTGTTTGATCGGTTTTCTAGAACTAGAAGCTGTTTTTGCTGGTTGCCCAGAATTGGCAGGTGAGCAAGCTGCTAGTGTTACTAGTGAAAGAAGGCCGATCGTAAAGAAACGAATGTTTTTCATAATGACCCTTTCTAATGTGCTTCGCCGATCAGGCGAGGTTTTATTATATCAATAATCAAGGAATGGAGCAAATGGAAACAAAAAATCCCCTATTGCTAGGGGAATTTTTAAAAGATAAAAGATGATAAAAAATTTTATTATCAAGGCGGTAGACGGATTTGAACCGACGATCAAGCTTTTGCAGAGCCGTGCCTTA
>JBKXCY010000327.1:0-1065 GCA_046994005.1 Streptococcus sp. | reverse complement strand
GGCATATGTAGCGCAAGCAAACGGAGAAGCTGCTGCCAATAAGGTCATCCGTAATACCTTTACGCCACCAAACTTTGTCCAAATCAATGGCCAACAATTTGGGGATGCAGTAGAAAAAGACTTAGAAGCTTATGGGGATGAATGGAAAGGGGTCTCTGTCGCAGATGGAAAAGATACCCTCTACAATCCAACTAGGGCCAAAGAAGAGTTTGCCAAAGCTAAGGCAGACTTGCAGGCTCAAGGAGTTGAATTCCCAATTCATTTGGACCTTCCAACTTCTTCAACTTATACAGAAGGAATCAAACAAGCCCAATCCTTCAAACAGTCGATCGAGTCAACTTTAGGAGCAGAAAATATTGTTATTGATCTGAAAATGATCTCAGATGATGACCTGCAACGGGTGACCTACTTTGCTGAAAATGCTTCGCAACAAGACTGGGATCTAAACAATAACTTGGGTTGGGGACCAGACTATACGGACCCATCTTCTTACATCGACATCACCAGTGGTAAATCTGGCGAAAATGCCAATGCTTACTTTGGATTCGATGCTGGTACGGATAATGCGGCCGCAAAAGCAGCTGGCTTTGATGAGTACAATCAATTAATTGAAGACGCTCAAAAAGAAACCACAGATGTCAACAAGCGTTATGAAAAATATGCTGCGGCTCAAGCTTGGTTGACCGATAGTGCCCTCTTGATTCCGATCCATTCAGATGGGGCTTCTCCAGGCGTCCGTAAGACTGTACCATACTCTGCAGCCTTTGCTTGGACAGGCCACAAGGGTCAAACCTTTAACTATAAGTATTTAGAAGTTCAAGACAAGGTCGTAGCGGCGAAAGACTACGACAAAGCGCGTGAACAATGGAAGAAAGAAAAAGAAAAATCCAATAAAAAAGCGCAAGAAGAACTTGAAAAGCATGTGAAATAGACTTTTCTTAGAGAAAACAGGATGAACAGGTCCCGTATGGGACCTGTCTTTTTCTTTGTCTGAACCTTTAAAAATCGCCTAAAAATGGTATAATAGGAGCATCACGAAAATTGGAGAGACGCTATGAGTTTTTA
>JBKXCY010000326.1:0-1078 GCA_046994005.1 Streptococcus sp. | reverse complement strand
ACCTACTAGAAACGGAAACAATTGAATGACAGCTAAAGAACCGTCGATATAAAAGTATAGTAGATGCCAACTAGACCAAGCTAAAAAGGTGATCAAAGTAGCTGAAAAATAAGGTATTTTTTCCTGCAAAGTTGGTTGAAAGAAATAACGCCAGCCAATTTCTTCAACTCCACCAAAAAGAAGAGCCTTGAAAAAGAGCACTACTGGCAAGACCAACGATTGAGTGGTGATCTTACCACCTAAGATAAATGGGAAAAAGTCAAGCAACAAGAAAACGAGCACCAAGCAATAATTTGCCAAACTGTCTTTGACTTGAAAAAAATCTTTTAAAACTTGTTTGAAACTAGATTGATGGTAACTAATGCTTGCAAGACTGCCCCACAAAGCTGATGACAAGCCACCTACAATAATAGCGATGATCCCAAATGATGATGTAAAATCAACCTTGACTCCTCCTGCTCTTAAAAACCACACCAGAAGGCTAACTCCTAATACTTGACCAAAGGTCCCTATCAAATACATGGAAAGGGCTTGCTTTCTACTCATTCGTGATTCCTTTTTCTTTCAATTAATTACCAGTGCTATCTACCTTAAACCCATACCTGCCTGCATTTCGTTTGAGCTTCTCCACTAGCTCTTCATTCCGCTTACTTTTTCCAAAAAAGAAGGGAATGGTCTTTCCATTTCTAAGCTCGATATAAAAAGCATAGCGAGCCCCACCCCCAGATCGTCCACGAAAAATTGCATAGGTGATTTGCTTGATCTCTTTCAGCGGGATCCTGCGACGACTGAAACACAGAGCGACATGGATATAGAAGATTCCACGGCTAATGTGGAAAGGAGCAAAGAAGGGACCTCCACTACGTCTCACAATTGCCCTTCTTCTCAGGAAAAGGAAAACAGTGAAAACGAGCAAGAAAATGAGCACATATAGAATCGGAGCATACTCCATTATCTTTCTAAATTCTAACACGCCGTCTTTCATCCTCTACTTCATCTCAACCCATTTTTCATTGTCCATGATAAAGGGTTTGGCCAGACCTTCGCCTGTGTAGTCTTGGTACTTGGTCTCCAAGTA
>JBKXCY010000325.1:0-1079 GCA_046994005.1 Streptococcus sp. | reverse complement strand
AGATGTAGAACATAAAGTAGCGACTATGATTGAGGTCTACAAGGCTCGCCTAGAAAAAGCAGACTGGCTCGCTCCTGAAACTCGCGAAAAAGCTATTGTCAAGCTCAATGTCATCACCCCGCATATCGGCTACCCTGAAAAATTACCAGAAACATACGCCAAGAAGATCATCGACGAGAGCAAGACATTGGTGGAAAATGCTCAAGCCCTTTACGAAATTTCCATTGCCCATAGCTGGAGCAAGTGGAACCAACCAGTCGATCGGAGCGAATGGCATATGCCAGCTAATATGGTCAATGCCTACTATGATCCGCAACAAAACCAAATCGTCTTCCCAGCAGCGATTCTGCAAGCACCTTTCTATGACCTTCACCAACCATCCTCAGCCAACTACGGCGGAATCGGTGCGGTCATTGCCCATGAAATTTCGCACGCCTTTGATACCAATGGTGCTTCCTTTGATGAAAATGGTAGCTTGAAAGACTGGTGGAAGCCAGAAGATTACGAAGCCTTTACCGCTCGGACCCAAAAGGTTGTTGATCAATTTGAAGGGCAAGACTCTTACGGTGCCAAGATCAACGGAAAATTGACTGTTTCTGAAAACGTGGCAGACCTAGGAGGTATCGCTGCAGCCCTTGAAGCCGCTAAGAAAGAGGAAGATTTCTCAGCAGAAGAATTCTTCACCAACTTTGCTCGCATCTGGCGGATGAAAGCTCGGACAGAGTACATGCAACTCCTCGCAAGTGTCGATGTCCACGCACCAGGAAAACTCCGTACCAATGTTCAATTACCAAACTTTGACGAATTCTTTGAAGCCTTTGATGTCAAAGAAGGAGATGGTATGTGGAGAAAACCAGAAGACCGCGTGATCATTTGGTAAATTAAGATAGGAGAGACGATTCGGTTTACCGAAACTTCCTGCAGAAAAATAGTAAATCAATGCCGCATTCCATGAATGCCAATTGATTTATCTTTTTTCCAAAGGAAGTAGTCTTGACTTCAGTTAAGCGATTGATTGACTTTCTTGACCATGTGGGCCATGCCCACCAGTCAATCTCTCTTTTTCTCGACGCTTTTAG
>JBKXCY010000324.1:0-1097 GCA_046994005.1 Streptococcus sp. | reverse complement strand
GTAGAGCCTTTGCCATTGGTCCCCGCAACATGAATGACCCGACAGTCTAGGTGAGGATTTCCTCTCAAAGCCAAGAGAGCTTCCATGCGCTCCAAGCCAAAATGTGGATCCTGCGAACGATAGGCTTCTAGCCAACGAAGATCCAACTGATGTTCTTTCTTCTTCATTTACTTGTATTGTTTCAAATTAGTATCTGCTGCCTCTTGGGCTTGGAAAATGGCTTGGCCCAGACTGGCTGCCATCTTGTGTAGGGGAATATCATGCACCCGCACCACTTCGACTCCTTGACTGGCTGCAATACTCGTCAAATGGCTCGAAGCCAGGTCCCGATTCCAAAAACCAGTCTCCGTTGCAGGATCTGTCTCAAATCCAGCTTCCTCAATAATATTGACCACAAAACGTTTACGGGAGACCCCTAGAAAGATCGGATACCCCTTTTGGTGAATCGTTCCGAGTTCTTGTAATAAGAGTAGGTTCTCACGCTTGGTCAAACCAAATCCGATCCCAGGATCCAGCATAATACGATCCGTCTGGACACCAGCTGCTTTCGCTACCGCAAGCGAGCGGCCAAAGAAGGTCCACATCACGTCTTGAATCGGTTCTTGGGCCATCTGTTGAAGTTCTTGCTCTGAAAAGACTGGTTCAAAACCAAAAGTTGGAAAAATAGTGGAACTTGGATGATGCGGTCTTGCCATCACTGGATTAAACATGAGCACTGCGCTGGCTTCATACTCTGCAACCACAGTAGCCATCTCAGAATCTCCAAGAAAACCCGTAATATCGTTGACAATATTGGCTCCAGCTTTGAGCGCTGCGGCTGCCACCTGGGACTTCCAGGTATCCACTGAAATCAAGACATCACTTTCTTTCCGAATGGCTTCAATCACCGGAACCACACGGTCAATCTCTTCTTGGATCTCCACATAATGACTACCAGGTCTGGTTGATTCTCCTCCGATATCCAGGATCTGAGCTCCTTCTTGGATCAGTTTTCTCGCCTGCTGCAAGGCTGCATCCACACTCGTATACTTACCGCCATCAGAAAATGAATCCGGAGTGACATTTAAGATCCCACAAAGAAGGGTCCCTTGGCCACT
>JBKXCY010000323.1:0-1099 GCA_046994005.1 Streptococcus sp. | reverse complement strand
TTGGTATACATATGTTCGTAAGACCAGATTGGCCAGTTATTGTTGACGACATTGGCTTTGGTTGGTTGATAACCATTGAGCTTCATGGTTTTGACACTGCTATCCAAGTAGGTAAAGGCTAGATAAGAGATGGCTCCTGGAGTTTGAGAAACGATGTTTTTCACCATTCCATTAGAGTCTTGCTCTTGGGCCTGTTTGGGTTGTTTGCCATCCATGATAATGGCATCAAAGACAGCACGGCTACCAGAACCTACGGCACGGTTCACAATCGTGATCTCAAGATCTGGACCACCCAACTGCTTCCAGTTGGTATATTCACCTGTAAAGATCTTTCGCAATTGCTCCGTTGTCAGATTGTCGATCGAGATATTTTTATTGGCAATGATGGCTGTCCCTGCTACGGCTACCTGATGATCGACCAGACTAGAGGCATCGATCCCAGACTTTTCCTCTGCAAACAGGTCACTATTTCCGATGTCCACAGCACCTGATTGAACTTGTGAAAGTCCTGTACCAGAACCTCCTCCTTGTACATTCACAATCTTACCAGGATGTTCTTCAATGTAGCGATCTACCACTCCTTCAACTAAGGGTTGCAAGGCAGTCGATCCAACAGCAGTGATGGATTCTCCGCGATTGATCCAAGAAGCACAAGCAGATAAACTTCCTGCTAATGCGATCGTCGCTAGTCCTAAGATCAGCTTTTTAGACTTTTTCAAATCATGTCTCCTTGATAATTCACTATTTCACTTATGATTTTGACAAGTTTTTTTCAAAAAAAACTGTACTTCCACTATATCATAGAACGGGTTCTTTGCCCAGCATTTTACCTAAAACGAAGTCCCTTTGGATAGAAATTTTTCAGGGTTTGCCCGGTCACTTTGGCAAAGCCCAAACCATTGCCTTCTACAAGGACCTGGTACCATCCATTTGGATGCGATTCCTTCAATTGAACTGTTTCTCCCGCCACATAATGAACAAAGTCCTCAGGCGTGATCGAAACGGTCTCTTTGACTTCACTCGGTTTCATAGCTAGACCAAGGGCAAAACTAGGTTCAAATCGATTTTTCTTGAAGGTTCCTAGGTGCAAGCCATTTCG
>JBKXCY010000322.1:0-1101 GCA_046994005.1 Streptococcus sp. | reverse complement strand
GAGCCCCACCGCCACCTTTGATCCCGTTCAATTGAGGATCCACTTCATCTGCGCCATCCACTGTTACATCCACCACTTCGACATCGTCGATGGCCTTGAGCGGGATGCCTAAACTTTCAGCCTGATCATAGGTCACACTTGAAGTTGTGACAGCTGTGATCTGCAAGCCTTCTTCTTTGATGCGACGACCCAATTCAGCCACAAAATAATAAGCAGTTGACCCTGTACCGAGACCGACAATCATGCCGTCTTTGACAAACTCAGCCGCTTTAATTCCTACCTGTTCCTTTAGGTTTACCATCATAGACCTCCTTTTATATTCTATTACAGTATAGCATATTCTGAAAGAGATTTCACTAATTATTTGAAAACCTTTCCAACTTTTAGTTCTAAAAGCAAAACCTTGCCCGTCCGCTGACTTTACGATAGAATAGAGATGAATCTACAGGAAAAGAGAAATGACATGATTACTAAAGAATTTGATACCATTGCTGCCATCTCGACTCCTCTCGGTGAGGGAGCTATCGGGATCGTCCGCTTGAGTGGAACAGACAGCTTTGCCATCGCGCAAAAGATCTTCAAAGGGAAAGATTTAAGCAAGGTCGCAAGTCACACGCTCAACTACGGTCATATCGTGGATCCAGATAAGGACGAGATTCTTGACGAAGTCATGGTGGGAGCCATGCGCTCGCCGAAGACCTTCACCCGTGAGGACATTATCGAGATCAATACCCACGGCGGGATTGCTGTGACTAACGAAATCCTACAATTAGTCATACGTGAAGGCGCTCGATTAGCTGAACCTGGTGAGTTTACCAAGCGTGCCTTTCTGAACGGTCGGGTCGATTTAACCCAAGCCGAAGCCGTCATGGACATTATCCGCGCCAAGACCGATAAGGCTATGAACATCGCCGTGAAGCAACTAGATGGTTCCCTGTCTGACCTCATCAACAACACGCGCAAAGAGATCCTCAATACCCTGGCCCAGGTTGAAGTCAATATCGACTATCCTGAGTACGATGATGTCGAAGAAGCAACCACTGAAATCATCCGTGAAAAGACCACAGAATTTGAAGCTCTTTTGACCAACCTCCTCAAGAC
>JBKXCY010000321.1:0-1120 GCA_046994005.1 Streptococcus sp. | reverse complement strand
TGTGAACCAAATCCAAAAGATAAGAAACACATGCTCACAAATAAGATCAGTAAGAGCCAAAAATGTAAGGCACAGCCTGTTTTAGAAAAAGCTTCTTCTTTCTCAGATAAGTCTCTAAAATAAGAAGGCAATCCTAATTTTGCAATTTCCTTTTCTACACCTTTTGACAATTGCTGGGCATCCTTTTTTAAAAGCGATTGAACGGCACTTCCGACTTTTCGAATACGGTCTCGTTGTGTGTCTGATTTAGCAGCTCGAAAATCTTTTTTTAAGGTTGCTTTGTCGATTTTATACCTTGAAAATACTTCACTGATATTGATTTCAGATTCTTGATCAAAGATCATTTCAATAAACTTCAATTCAAAATCAGCCAAGCCTTCATAATGGAGACAGGTAAAGGTTTCCCCATTTTCATTCCTAGTCAAACGAAGATTTCCTCGATCAATGAGATCCAATATAGTTGCTTGGATGAGATGATTGAATTTTAATGGTCCTTTCTCTCTAGATATCACCATCCGTTCAAAATCAAGTTGATACAGTGCCTTAGCTAGGACAAGAGGAGGTAAATTCTGTGGTGGTTCGTATAATCGTACTCCTTTTGCAATCCGACGAGTTCTGGTACTGATAAAATACCGGATCCATGGAATGAAAGCGAGGATAAATAAAAGAATCGATACAATTGGTACAACCTTAAGTAGAAGGGTCCGATAGAGGAACGTTTTTTGTTCAATGGATTTCTCTTTTTTGAGAAATTTCTCTTTTCCATTTCCCTTGTTAATCTCATTTGCTTGGTCTCGACGCAGGGCTTCTGTCATTGGCCAATAGGCATGCAGTTCGAGCTTTCCATTTTTTGGAAAATCCTTTGTCCAAATATGATAACCAGTTTCAGTCCGTTCGACTTGGGCTGGTGGATTAAAGTAACCAGTATGGGCATACAGTTTTCCCTGCTTAGCATCCAAGCCATCCACATAAAAATCTAATTTCGCGACTTTCTCATCTCCATCTGAAATAGGAAACCAGTTCAATTCTGCAATATCCTTGTAGAAAGTCAAGAGATGATCAATCTTCCATTTCACTTTGATCTTGACCGTGCCACCGACGATACGGGCATTGTATATTT
>JBKXCY010000320.1:0-1125 GCA_046994005.1 Streptococcus sp. | reverse complement strand
TGGGACGACGAAATCGAATTCTAACGAATTACCGATTTCTGTCCCACTCTCTTTTACTTTTACGCTTATCGATTTTGTGCATACTCGATCATATCGTATGGAAGAGTGTTGGCACTTTCTCTTAGGGAGTAGCTTTCTAATTCATTGACATTTTGACGCATGCGACGCGCTTGCTTGGCGGTAATCAGGTGTTGCGCTTCGTATTCAAAAATAATCTTACGCTCCAAATAATAGCCTCTCAACATTTCATCGATATTATTTGGCTTCACCCGGTTAATAACCCGCTCCACAAAGGCTCCACTAGTAATAATGGCCGTCTCTCTCAAACGAGATTCTTGCAGGTAAGAGATCAAACTGCTCCGATAAACTCCTTTGAGGTCTTCCAAACTTTCAATGATGATTTCCGTATTGGCCAAATAAAGGGCCGCAATTTGGTCATAATCAATGGCTTCTAACTTTCTATCTTCTCGGTTCCACCAAGTTCGAAAGCCAGAACCTAATGTTAGGATTTCATGGACCAGCAAACGCAAGATGCGGAAAGAAACCAAGAGGTAGTAAGTTAGACGAGACGAAAGGTTGCGATTGACCCGCTGCTCCATATTATGAAGATAGCGTTGGTAGACGCGGTAGCCCCGCTCGCGCATCTTTCCTTCTTCGTAGGCTTGTTCCAAGCCGTCACTTTCAATACTCAAAACCAAGAGCTTCAGTTGTTCCCAGTCCTTTTGAATGAGCTTGTTTTCTTGGCTTAGAATCAAATTTTCAATCCGACCATGGTAGTTATCAATCGCCGCATACAAGGGACCCTTGTGCTTACTATTCTTTAGGTCTGCTTCTAATTCCATGACGACATCATTTAAAATCGCGATCTGCATCAGGTAGTCATTGGTTTCTTCCTTATCTTCTGATAATTTTGGAAGTACTACTAAGCCAGCAATAAAGCTGACAAGGGTAACTCCTGCCACTAAAAAGAGTAGGATGGGGTATTCTTTTTCGATTTTGGTTGGAATCAAAAGAATCGTCGCAATCGAAACCGTTCCCTTCACACCCGAAAAGGTCAGCAATAAGGCATCTTTCAGATAATTTCTCAATGATTTTTTTAGTCGAACCGTTCGGAACCAATAAAAA
>JBKXCY010000319.1:0-1127 GCA_046994005.1 Streptococcus sp. | reverse complement strand
TTTCAAGTCGATTCGTGATATAATGAAAGGTATGATTGTATCACTATTATTCATCATTTTTTTGATCGGACTCCTTGTCTTTCTCTTATCTTTCTTGATTCATCAAAGAAAGATTCTCAAGGTCCTGATCTTTTTGATGGGAATCAGCCTGATGCTCTTAGCTGTCGGGACTACCATCTATCTACTCACAAATTTATTATAAAAGGAGCGCAAATGAATACTAACGACTTTGACTTTGATTTGCCTGAAGAACTGATTGCTCAAACCCCTCTTGAAAAACGAGATGCCTCTAAACTCTTGATCCTCGATCGAAAAACAGGGCAATTCCAAGACCGTCATTTTGATGCAATTTTGGATGAATTGGAGCCAGGAGATGCTCTTGTCATGAACAATACGCGCGTTCTACCAGCCCGCCTTCATGGAGTCAAACCAGAAACAGGTGGTCACGTCGAATTCCTTCTCCTTAAAAATACGCAAGATGACTGTTGGGAAGTCTTGGCAAAACCTGCAAAACGCTTAAAGGTAGGGGCCACAGTCAGCTTCGGAGATGGTCGGTTGACCGCAACCGTTGAGGAAGAATTAGAGCACGGAGGCCGTATCGTTCGCTTCCACTACCAAGGGATCTTTTTAGAAGTTTTGGAAAGCCTTGGTGAAATGCCACTTCCTCCCTATATCCATGAAAAACTGGCTGACCGCGAGCGTTACCAAACCGTTTACGCCAAAGAAAATGGTTCTGCTGCAGCTCCGACGGCAGGTCTTCATTTCACCCAAGAATTGCTCCAAAAAATTGAAGCAAAAGGGGTTCACCTGGTCTATTTGACCCTTCATGTGGGCCTAGGAACCTTCCGTCCAGTATCTGTGGACAATCTTGAAGACCATGAGATGCACTCTGAATTCTACCAACTTTCTGAAGAAGCTGCTGCGACCCTTCGTCAGGTAAAAGCTGCAGGGAAACGCATCGTAGCCGTCGGAACGACTTCTATCCGAACTCTTGAAACGATTGGAAACAAATTTGATGGTGATATCCAAGCCGATTCAGGCTGGACCAATATTTTTATCAAACCAGGTTATGAATGGAAAGTCGTCGATGCTTTTTCTACCAACTTCCACCATCCAAAATCAACTCT
>JBKXCY010000318.1:0-1129 GCA_046994005.1 Streptococcus sp. | reverse complement strand
GTTGGATTGTTCTTGCCCTACAGCATAGATGTTTTTCACAAAGTTGTAAGTCCGTGCACGGTAGATAGCAGTTGCGATATCACGCGTGATGTAAAGAGTGGCACCGTCTGATTTCTTAATCATAGCTGGTGGAAGGTTGACATCATCCAACTCAACGATGCTAGCACCCTTAGACTCTTTCAACAAGCCTTTGTCTTCAAGGATTTGAACCCCTTCATCCATCTTGTCGTTGTAGAAAGCTTCTCCGTTCAAGCTATCAAACTCAACACCGAGGAGTTTGTAGATACGGTTGAATTCCACCAAGCTTTCGTCACGGAACCATTGCCACAATTCAGTTGCTTCTGGATCCCCATCTTCCAATTTCTTGAACCAGAGACGTCCTTCTTCATCAAGCTCAGGATCATTTTCAATTTCAGCATTGATACGAACGTAAAGTTTTAGCAATTCATCGATTGGGTTGGCTTCGACAGCTTCCTTGCTACCCCATTTTTTATAAGCGACCATCAAGAGACCGAACTGTTTGCCCCAGTCTCCTAAGTGGTTGATTTTAATCGTGTTGTAGCCCATTTTGCGGAAGATGTTTGAAAGAGCATCCCCGATAACAGTTGAACGCAAGTGACCAACTGAGAATGGTTTTGCGATGTTTGGGCTTGAAAGGTCGATGGTAATGTTTTGACCATGTCCTTCGTCTTGTTGACCGTAGTCTGCACCTGCTTCGATGACGGATTTGATTACCTGATCAGAGATCTTAGATTTATCTAAGAAGAAGTTCACGTAAGGTCCAGTTGCAACGACTTTTTCAAAGGCGCTTTGGTCGATCTTTTCAGCAATGTCTGCAGCGATTGCTTGAGGAGCCTTGCGTTCCACTTTTGCAAGTGAGAAGGCTGGAAAAGCAATGTCACCAAGATCAGATGATTTTGGTTGTTCAAGCAAGTTTAAAATAGCATCTTGGTCAAGAGAGTCAATCACTTTGGCCAATTCACTAGCAATGAGTTCTTTATTGTTCATATTAGCTCCTTAGTCCTTTTAACTATTATTTTAACACAATTCTGAGCGAATTTTCAATTTTTTTGGTATAATTTAAAGTATATTTATTCAAAAGTGGAGGTCCAATGAAAAAGACAGAACG
>JBKXCY010000317.1:0-1132 GCA_046994005.1 Streptococcus sp. | reverse complement strand
CTCATGCTCTTTGGGCAGCAGCCGGATTCCATGATCAAGGCCTGGACCAATACAGCTGACTGGGCCTTCTCACAGAAGATCCCTCCTCAGAATCTCATCATTGATGAGCACTATCTCTGTACAGTTGCGGCTGGTGGCCATGAAAATGTTGTCAAGCCCCAGCGGATGGGCGTCCGCCACGGACATCCAGTTGTTGTCAATCGCCAGCTTTGTATTGCCAACGCTTTTGAGCAGGTGCTGGAAGAAAAGACGCCACGTTTCCATCGCTTCTTGCGTCGCAATTATGACCGCTATGGCTATCCCTTTGCCAAACATATTAAGAAAAAATGGGCTATGGACCTGATCTACTACCTGATGAAACCGTTGGAATGGCTCTTTTTACTGGTTCTTTATCTAGTTGACCGCAAGCCTGAAAACCGAATCGCCATGCAATACATCAAACCGATCCCAGAAGATTTTGACCCTAAGAAAGCTTCCTAAGTTACTGATTTTACTTGACAAGCGAGAAGGAGCGCGATATAATGAGACAAATTTAACCTTTAAGAGGTCCAGAGAGGCCTGCAAGGAAAGACAGAAAAAAGATCAGCGGACGGAGTCTAGCTGATCATTTGTGGGACCTTGCTTTTGCGAGGTCTTTTTTGCTGAAAGAAAGAAGAGGAAATCAATGGTCAGTGACAGTTGTAAAAAACGCTTTGGTAACATCATGATGGAGGACATGGAGCTGGTTGCTCAAGAGGAGATCGCTCCGCGCATCTATTCTATGATCTTGAAGGGGGAAATGGTGGAGCAGATGCTACCAGGTCAATTCCTTCATATCCGCGTCCCTGATGGATCTAAGCTCCTTCGCCGTCCGATTTCAATTTCTGAGATTGATCCTGAGACACAGACGTGTCGCTTGATCTATCGCATCGAAGGTGGGGGGACAGATATCTTTTCCCAATTGCCAATCGGTAGCAAACTAAGCGTGATGGGGCCTCAGGGAAATGGCTTTGATCTCACCAATCTCGGCCAAGGTCAGAAAGCCTTGATCATCGGTGGCGGGATCGGTGTTCCTCCTTTGGTCCAAGTGGCCAAACAACTTCATGAGCAAGGGGTAGAAGTTGAAGTGGTTGTCGGCTTTGCGACCAAAGAA
>JBKXCY010000316.1:0-1153 GCA_046994005.1 Streptococcus sp. | reverse complement strand
AACTATAAGCAAGGATCCCTTTTAACCAAAAACCTCCAATAAGGACAGCCAGTGGGACAATCTGAGCTAAAAGGATCGAACTAGTTTTTGTTCCAGAAAAGAAATTTCCAGAGCCACCTGATTCGCGTGCATAGCGCATCTTGTAGAGCTGAATGGTCAGGCCAACCTTCCCAATCATCGATAAAGAAGCGACTATCAGCCACTTGGGCTGAGGAAGATAAGGTCCCATCGCGATCATCAATCCGTAATAGAAAATTAAGGCCAAGACACCGTTGCTACCGATACGGCTGTCTTTCATGATTTCCAACATCCGTTCCTTAGAACGAGAAGAGAACAAACCATCTGCTGTATCAGCAAGACCATCTAAATGAAATCCTCCAGTGAGAAGCACATCAAAGAATAAAGTCAAAATCCAGGCGATGGTATCAGGAAGGACCAGAGAAGTTAAAACAAAAAATAAGGAGGAAATGAGACCTAGTAGGAATCCAAAGAGCGTTAGGATTGGAACTCCTTTTCGAACATAGGAGAGATCAACTGCTTTTGGAATCACAATCCGACTAAAAAATTGTGTGTAGATAATCAGTGCTGAAATCATTTTAACTGCTGTGCTAGTCCACAAATAACTAAGTAGACTTCACTTGCCTCCTTTGCAATTAATTGATTGACCCGACCTTGAAGATCTCTAAAGTATCGTCCAAGACGAGTGTCCGGAACGATGCCAAGCCCCACTTCATTGGTGACAATCCAAAAAGTAGCTTGGCGCTCTTTCATGGCACAAAGTATCTGAGACCACTCGGCTTCCATGGCTGCCAATATACGGGCTTGTTCGGCTTTACTTAAGAACTGCTCATCCGATAAGTAACCTTTATCGGGATACCACTCATTAACTAAATCAAAAAGTCGATTGGTGGTTAACATGGTCGCACAGTCTAATAAGTAATCGCCATGATCATCTTGTTCAATCCAAGTAGCTAAGTCCCGGTATTGCTCAAGCGTATCCCAACTTTGTGGACGTCTTTGTTGATGGAGCTTGACCCGTTCCTGCCACTCTGGATCTTCTTTCATAATGAGACCTGTTGCGATGTAACAAACCCCTTCCTTCTGGATGAGTTTTGATTCAGCAAAGGAGGATTTACCACTACGAGCACCACCT
>JBKXCY010000315.1:0-1180 GCA_046994005.1 Streptococcus sp. | reverse complement strand
GCTACTTGTGGGTTGGCTTGGCCTTTGGTTGCTTTCATGAGGAAGCCTGTGAAGGCCTTGTCAGCGTTACGTTTACCTGATTTGAAGTCAGCTACGGCTGCTTCATTATCTGCAAAGACTTGGTGGATGATTGGGATCAAGACTTCAGGATCTGAAATCTGTACCAAACCAGCTTTTTCGACGTATTCACGCGCACCGCCACCGTTTTTCGCCAAGTGAACGAAGACTTTCTTGGCAATCTTAGATGAAATGGTTCCATCTTCGATGATGGCAATCATTTCGACCAAGTTTTCTGGTGTCAACTTGATTTCTTCAAGCGTTTTGCCTTCTGCGTTCAAGAATTGCGCGACTTCACCTTGGAGCCAGTTAGACACTTGTTTAGCATCTCCGCCAAGGGCTACCGCTGCTTCAAAGAAGTCAGAAGTAACTTTCGTCGCTGTCAATTGGTTGGCATCATAGTCAGACAAGCCAAGCTCTGCCACATAGCGAACGACGGTCTTTTGGAAACTCTGGCAACTCCGTACGCATTTCCTCGATCCACTCATCTGAGATTTCAAACAATGGAAGGTCTGGTTCTGGGAAGTAACGGTAATCCAGCTGCTCCTTCTTTGACACGCATAAGGATAGTGCTCTTATTAGCTTCATCATAACGGCGTGTTTCTTGACGAAGACACCACCTGAACGCAAGATTTTCGCTTGGCGTTGCACTTCATTCAGACCTTTACGGACGTTTGAGAAAGAGTTCAAGTTTTTCAACTCAGTCTTGGT
The DNA here is from genome assembly GCA_046994005.1 of Streptococcus sp. Lineage (GTDB taxonomy): Bacteria > Bacillota > Bacilli > Lactobacillales > Streptococcaceae > Streptococcus. Next base: position 412 of record JBKXCY010000315.1, on the reverse strand, counting down.
CCCAAATTCCTCTTGACCGTATGGGCGAAGGGAAATGTTGGCATCTACACGCATAGATCCTTCTTCCATCTTGACGTCTGAAATACCAGTGTACTGGATAACTTCTTTCAAAGCTGTCAAATAGGCGTAGGCTTCTTCTGGAGAACGCATATCTGCTTCAGATACGATTTCGATCAATGGCACCCCTTGACGGTTAAGGTCTACATAAGAGAAGCCATCTGTTCCGTGGGTGTTCTTACCGGCATCTTCTTCCAAGTGGGCCCGTTCAATCCCGATTTTCTTCGTTGAGCCGTCTTCTAGTTGTACTTCAATCCAACCGTTGTATCCAATCGGCTCGTCAAATTGCGAAATTTGGTAAGCCTTTGGATTATCAGGGTAGAAATAGTTCTTACGGTCAAAGTGCATGTGCTGA
>JBKXCY010000314.1:0-1216 GCA_046994005.1 Streptococcus sp. | reverse complement strand
CTTTACGATTGATTTCTTGAAAGGAACTTTGGCCGTTCTCCTTCCGACTTTCTTTGGAATTCAGGGGATCTCGCCGATGGTCTTTGGTCTCTTAGCCGTTTTGGGGCACACTTTCCCAATTTTTGCTGGATTTAAGGGTGGAAAGGCAGTGGCGACGAGTGCTGGTGTCTTACTTGGTTTCTCGCCTATCCTGCTACTCATTTTAGCAGTTTATTTTGTAGCCAGCCTGTATTTAACCAGTATGATCTCATTTTCGAGTGTTACCGTTGCGCTACTCGCCATTCTTTCGGTCCTCCTTCTTCCTTTGACTGGATGGATCTTGCACAGCTATGATCCACTTTTTACAATCATTGTCTTGGCACTAGCGACCTTGATCATTCTTCGTCACAAGGACAATATCCAACGGATCAAAGAGAAAAAAGAAAATCTCATCCCTTGGGGAAAGAATATCACCCATCAACAACCAAAAAACTAGAGCACATGCTCTAGTTTTTTTGATTGGATCCCCCTTATACTTTTGAACAGATCCTCATTATAAAGCATCGACTAGGTCCATCAGTATTTCCATTGGTGTTTTTTTCCTACGACCATTAACCGTTTCGATAAGGTGATAAACTTTTAAACGATTGTCATTGCTAAAGACAAACTCAAAGCGGAACTCCCGTCCGTTGGGTGCCACTGTATCAAATTTCGTTTTATATTTATCATGAACGGGGCTAACTGGAAATTTATTGAAGAGTAATCGTCGTTTCTCCCCTGCTTCTTTCAAACAGTTTTCTAGCTCCTGACAATAGTTATAAAACAGCTGATAGAGGTCTTCTTCTGAAATTCTTCTTCTCCGAACTAATGATGAAAAATCCGAAAAATTCCTGCGCGGGATGTCAATACTAAATGAGAATCCCTCTTGGTTGATTCTTTCTAAAAATGCATCTCTTGAAATCATAGAACTACTCTTTCTTTTATCAATTTGTAGTGAACCCTTATTGTTTCTATACACAGTCAATCCATTATGTAATCAAGCAGATCCATCAAGGTTAGTTTCTTACGACCATTGACGGTCTCAAATAAATTATAAACTCTTAGTTCTTGGTTCTTTTTAAAAGCAAACTCAAAGCGAAACTCGTGGCCATTACATGCAGCTACATAAAATCCGGTCTGATACTTCCTCTTATCCGCTACAGCTTGCATTTTCCGTTCTTCTACCTCTCTACAAAGC
>JBKXCY010000313.1:0-1242 GCA_046994005.1 Streptococcus sp. | reverse complement strand
CCATTTTCTTTATCAGCTGTCTCCTTGTCTGGTGAAATATCAGCATGAAATCGAATTTCACTCAATAACTCATTCCAAGACTGTGAATCTTTCTTGAACTGAGCAATCTTTTGGTCCCCTGAGTCCAAACCAAAAGATTTAATCCCAACCAAATACTTATGTTGTTCATCAACAACAACTGAAGCATCATAGGAGGTATTTGCAATATCCTCACCAACCGCATGAAAAGCCTTCTGAAAAACAGTCTCTTGGAATTTTGAATTGACTATCGGAGCAACATAGCTTTCTAGATCGTCAGAATCTTCACCTTCGGCTTTTTGAGAAAAGGCTTCACTCAGACTTGCAAAGTTAGTAATGAGAGTCTTGTATTTCTCTTTTTGTTCTTGTTTTAGGTGTTTCCACATCTATTCATCCTCATTTCTTATTTAAGTATATCAAAAGAAGACTAGACTTTCACTAGTCCCCTTACTAATATAATTCGTTAAATAATGCTGTAAAATTCAAAATTTCCACGTTTTTTTACCAATCTGAAATAATCTTCGTCTGATAAAACAGCAAGCCCATCTTCATAGGAAGCAATCTTCTTCTCTCCTTCCTCATAAGAGGAGACAAAATCTTTCACATAAGACTGGCCTTCAAACTGACCATTCATCTTGGTATAGATAATGGCTAATTTTCCGGAGCGGTCAAGCTGTGATAGTCCATTACTCTCGTTAAGGGCAAAAGCGATGCGCTCTGCGATGCGTTTAATCACAGGAACAACCACACTATTTCCAGCCTGTTTATAAAGTTGACCATTGGAAACCCCTTCTGGGATTTTAAAGGATTTAGGATAGCCTTGAACATTAAAAGTTTCTTTTGGTGTCAACTTACGAATCTCACCACTGTCTGTCAGAATCAACGGGACATTGTGCCCGCCTGTTCCCATATTGGCCGTTAAGGTTGGAACAACGCCGTTTTTATTCTCACGAACGTATTGACGACGCCACTGGTAGACCGTATCTTGACTAGTCACATTGGCCTTGAGATCTGAGTAGAAATTCTGCTTGCCTTCTCGATAATAGTAGGCCTCATCTGGTTTGGCACCAAAATCAATAACATTAGCCAAGGTCGTTGTTAGTTTGATTTCCTCTGGGAATTCAAATAGGTCGTAGGCTTCTTTAGTATCAAAACCAACTATGTAGATCCGTTCACGATTTTGTGGGATATTTCCGTAATCTTTCCCATTAAGAACCTTCCACT
>JBKXCY010000312.1:0-1248 GCA_046994005.1 Streptococcus sp. | reverse complement strand
ATAGTATATAATCTTCAGAAAATAGGAATAAATGAAAAGAAACTATTCGGTAGGAAAAAATAATAAAAGTTTCCTGAATATTTCATATGAATTTGACAGAATCATCTTGAAAATTTAACAGTTTTATAGTAAAATTAAATCAAGCAGAAAACGCTTTCAAAAAGATAAAGGAGTGAGTACATGGATAGAAGTACAGACTTATGGACATTTGGAAGAGGGGACAACTTTCAACTTCAAGAGTACCTAGGAGCTCACAAGGAGAAAATCGAAGATCAAGAAGGATACACCTTCCGTGTTTGGGCCCCTAATGCCCAAGCCGTGCATGTGGTCGGCGATTTTACTGATTGGGAGGATCGTAAACTTCCCATGGTGAAAAACGAAGGGGGTGTTTGGGAAGCCTTTTGCCCAGATGCCAAGGAAGGAGATATCTACAAGTATCTTGTCACTCGAAATAATGGCCAGCAAATCCTGAAAATTGATCCGGTGGCTCTTTGGATGGAAAAGCGCCCTCATACAGGCTCCATTATTAAAGAGATTCCTGAGAAAAAATGGAAAGATGGTCTTTGGAGAGCCCGTCGTAAAAAACTGGGCTTTAAAGAGAGACCGGTTAGCATTTATGAGGTTCACGCAGGATCGTGGAAACGCAACGAAGACCATAGTCCCTATAGTTTTACCCAGTTAAAGGAAGAATTGATTCCTTATCTGGTTGAAATGAACTATACGCATGTGGAGTTTATGCCGGTAATGGCTCATCCACTAGGGCTTAGCTGGGGTTACCAGTTGATGGGCTATTTTGCTCTGGAACATACCTACGGTAGTCCGGACGAATTTCAAGATTTTGTCGAAGAATGCCATCTGAACAATATTGGGGTCATTGTGGACTGGGTGCCTGGTCATTTCATTATCAATGACGATGCCTTGGCTTATTATGATGGGACACCAACCTTTGAATACCAAGATGAACATCGGGCCCACAACTATGGTTGGGGAGCCTTGAACTTTGATTTGGGGAAAAATCAAGTGCAATCCTTCTTGATTTCTAGCCTCAAGTTCTGGATCGAAACCTATCATTTAGATGGTATTCGTGTGGATGCGGTCAGCAACATGTTGTATCTCGATTATGATAGTGGACCATGGGTGCCAAATATTGACGGTGGAAATTTGAATTATGAAGGTGTCAACTTCTTACGACGACTAAATGCAATTATCAAGCAAGACCACCCAGATGTTATGATGATTGCTGAGGAA
>JBKXCY010000311.1:0-1260 GCA_046994005.1 Streptococcus sp. | reverse complement strand
TCTTTGAAGTTCGCTGACGTCCGTACTCACTTAAGGAAAGTTTCTAAGATGAATTTATCTTCAATCTGAAAAGAGGCTCAGTGAGCCTCTTTTTTTATGCTTCTTTTGTTTCTTCTTCAGATGCTTCTTCAGAATTTTTTTCATCCAACTCTAACACGATGTCTTCTGATTCTGTTTGTTTGCGAATGGATTGAACCAAGTCGTTGCCGCTTAGATTTTCTTTTTGAAGTTTATCCTTAAATGAGTGATAGACTTCTTGAGATTTTTCAACCACATCTTGCGTCTTTTCTTTGACAGATTCCAAAACAGTTCCTGTCGTAATTTCTCCAGAACCAACTTTTTCTTTGGTTTGTTGGATCACTTCTGCTGCTTGTTTTGAAACATCCTTAGCAGTTTGTTTCACCGATTCATGTACTTCTTGAGGATCTTCTTGATAGTCTTTTACGAAGCGCACCACTTTTTTAGTGACTTTCTTTCCTTGCTCTGTTGATAAATAGTAGGCTGCTGAAGCACCTGAAATCACACCAATTAATAAACTAGATAAACGTCCCATATTCTTCCTCGATTCTATTTAAATAATTTTGAAGCCATCTTAATCGCTTTTAATCCGATAGAGGCTTTCACTGTTTTTCCACCAGCTGATACAGCTTTGACACTCAATTGACGGGCTTGATCATTCAAATCTGAAACAGACTCTGAAAGATCCGCCACGGCTGTAAAGAGTGGGTCAATTGTTGCAACTTTTTGATTCAAATCATCCGTTAAAACATTGACTTTTGCCAATAGATCATTGGTCTGATGCAAGGTGACATTGACATCTGATGTCAAAACTTGGATCGTTTTTTGCGTCTCATCTACAACTTTTCCAATCTTTGAGAGGAAAAAAATCATATAAATGACAAGCGCTACTAAGGCAAGACCTAAGAGGCCGTAGGCAATTTCAATAAACATATGTTACTCCTTTGTTTCTACATAATAAGGGGCTTTTTTGCGTCGTTGGTAAAAGATGATGGCGAGTCCAACTAGAATCAGGATCATCGACAACCACTGGGAAACACGTAAGCCCGCAAACATCAAGCTATCCGTCCGCATTCCTTCGATGATCATCCGACCAAAACCATACCAGATAAGGTAAAAGGCTGTGACCTCACCTTGTCGCAAAAATTGGGGCTTCCTACGAAGAATCAAGATCAAGAGAAAACCTAACAGATTCCAACTGGATTCATATAAGAAGGTTGGCTGACGGTAACTACCATCTAT
>JBKXCY010000310.1:0-1271 GCA_046994005.1 Streptococcus sp. | reverse complement strand
GATCAATCCTAAGTCATTGGTCAAAGAGTTGGCTTATCTTCATGAAGAAGGGGTGACAACAGATAGCTTACGTATTTCAGACCGTGCCCATGTCATCCTTCCTTACCATATTGAATTGGATCGTCTCCAAGAAGAAGCCAAAGGGGATAACAAGATCGGAACAACGATCAAAGGGATTGGCCCAGCCTACATGGATAAAGCAGCTCGTGTGGGAATCCGGATTGCGGATCTGTTGGACCGCGACGTCTTTGCAGAACGCCTGCGCATCAACTTGGAAGAAAAGAACCGTCTGTTCACCAAACTCTACAATGCTCCAGCTCTTTCCTTTGATGATATCTTCGAAGAATACTATGAATATGGTCAACAAATCAAGCAATATGTAACCGATACTTCTGTCATCTTGAACGATGCTTTGGATAACGGCAAGCGCGTGCTCTTCGAAGGAGCCCAAGGGGTTATGCTGGATATCGACCAAGGAACTTATCCGTTTGTTACTTCATCAAACCCTGTTGCAGGTGGGGTGACCATCGGATCAGGTGTCGGCCCAAGCAAGATCGACAAGGTTGTCGGTGTATGTAAAGCCTACACTAGCCGTGTCGGTGATGGACCATTCCCAACAGAGCTGTTTGATGAAGTGGGCGAGCGCATCCGTGAAGTGGGGCATGAATACGGTACAACGACTGGCCGTCCGCGTCGGGTGGGCTGGTTTGACTCCGTTGTTATGCGCCACAGCCGTCGTGTTTCAGGAATTACTAACCTAAGCTTGAACTCGATCGACGTTCTATCAGGCTTGGATACAGTGAAAATCTGTGTGGCCTACGACTTAGATGGCGAACGCATTGATCACTATCCAGCCAGCTTGGAGCAACTCAAACGTTGCAAACCAATCTATGAAGAATTGCCAGGTTGGTCAGAAGACATCACCGGTGTGCGCCACTTGGATGAGCTTCCAGAAAATGCCCGCAACTATGTCCGCCGGATCGGTGAATTGGTTGGTGTGCGCATTTCAACCTTCTCAGTCGGACCAGATCGTGACCAAACCAATATCCTTGAAAGTGTCTGGTCAAGTAAATAATTTAAAAAAGAGAGTGAGACAGAAATCGGTCATTCGTTAGAATTCGATTTCATCGTCCCACCTCCGCACAGTTGAGTAGGGCTGTAAAAGCTGATGAAATCAGCGTAGTAGAGCCCACTCAACCACTGCGTCTTGCTCGACAATCCAAAGACAATTGAGAGGCTAGGACTTTTGTCCCAGCCTCTTTTTGAAAGCA
>JBKXCY010000309.1:0-1286 GCA_046994005.1 Streptococcus sp. | reverse complement strand
CTCTAGCAGTCAAGCTTTGACCCAAACGGGCTGGATGAACCTTGGCTCGATAAAGAACCTCATCCACATAAATATTGCCCAAACCAGCCACTAATTTTTGGTCTAAAAGAGCTGATTTAATGGGTTTCTTTGATTTTTTAAGAGCTGCTTGGAAGGCTGGTGCTTTAAAATCCGCTTCCGTCGGCTCTGGACCAATTTTTTTCGCCAAAAAATAGCTGTCGACAAGCTCAGGTATGAGGACTTCCATGGTCCCAAACTTGCGGACATCTTCATAGAGCAGGGTGCTACCATCTGTAAAATGAAAGAAGATATGGGCATGTCTGCGAAGAGGAACCTCGTCTGGATAAAAGAAATACTTGCCTTCCATCCGCAAATGCGAGATGAGGACCAGATCCGTCAGATAAAATAAAAGGTATTTCCCACGGCGTCCCATGACCCGAATTTCTTGGCCTGGGAGATCTTGACGAAAAGTATCCAGATCCGTCTGAATCATCTTTGGATACTTTACTTCCACGGACTGGATGGTTTTCCCAAGAATTAATTTCTCAAGACCGCGTCGAACCGTCTCTACTTCTGGTAATTCAGGCATAGGACTCCTTTCAAAAACAAGAAGCAGGCTTCTGCCCACCTCTTCTTAATATTCTTTTTCGTTGTATCCGAAATCAGCTAGGTCTAATTTCTTATCCCGCCAATTTTTCTTGACCTTGACCCAGGTTTCTAGGAAGACTTTGTCCCCTAGCATGAGCTCGATATCCTTACGCGCAAGGGTTCCGATCTTCTTGAGCATGGCGCCACCTTTTCCAATGACAATCCCTTTTTGGCTATCGCGCTCGACCATGATGGTTGCACGGATATGAACCTTATCGGTTTCTTCATCCCGCTTCATGGAATCCACGACTACGGCAACAGAGTGAGGAATTTCTTCCCGCGTCAAGTGCAAGACCTTTTCGCGGATCATTTCAGAGACCAAGAAGCGCTCTGGATGGTCAGTGATTTGATCGGCAGGGAAATATTGGAAACCTTCTTCTAAGTTTTCGCTCAAAATGTCAATCAAACGCGAAACATTGTTTCCTTGAAGGGCTGAAATCGGCACAATTTCCTTGAAATCCATCTGACTACGGAAGTCATCGATTTGCGCCAAGAGTTGGTCTGGGTGCACCTTGTCGATCTTATTGACCACCAGAATAACCGGCACCTTAGCAGCCTTGAGGCGCTCGATGATCATGTCATCGCCCTTGCCACGCGCTTCATCTGCTGGCACCATAAAGAGTACGGTATCGACTTCC
>JBKXCY010000308.1:0-1292 GCA_046994005.1 Streptococcus sp. | reverse complement strand
CTTTATTAGAAAGGGTAATTAAGACATCTGTTTCTTCAATCAAGTCCTCATCTTCAAGAGAAAGAACTTCCCCTACCATCAACTCAGTTCGACGAGCATCGCCAAACTTGCGTTTGACTTCTTCTAATTCTTCCTTGATGATAGTCGCCACACGCTCTGGTTTAGCCAAAATATCAGCCAAATCAGCAATCAGGGCAACCAAGTCGTCATATTCACTCTGGATCTTGTCTCGTTCCAAACCGGTCAAACGACGAAGACGCATGTCCAAAATGGCTTGACTTTGACGTTCAGAGAGCTTGAACTTCGACATCAACTCAGCTTGTGCTTCAGCGTCTGTCTGGCTATTGCGGATGATTCGGATTACTTCATCAATGTGATCCAAAGCAATCAGCAAGCCTTCTAAAATATGGGCACGAGCTTCAGCTTTTTCTTTATCAAAGATGGTCCGGCGAGTCACCACTTCTGTTTGGTGCTCGATATACGCACCTAAAATTTGACGAAGAGAAAGGATCTTTGGAACACCGTTTTGAATCGCCAACATATTGAAGCCAAAGTTGGTTTGCATTTGCGTCATCTTAAATAGGTTGTTCAAAATGACATTAGCCGAAGCATCCCTACGAACCTCGATCACAAATCGAACCCCTTCACGGTTAGACTCATCACGTACAGCTGTAATCCCTTCGATCCGTTTTTCTTGCACCAAGCGAACGATATGTTCGTGAACCTTGGTTTTGTTGACCATATAAGGGAACTCGGTAACGACAATCCGTTCACGACCACTCTTGGTCACTTCAATCTCTGTACGAGAGCGAAGAACAATTGAACCTTTCCCTGTTTCATAGGCCTTATGAATACCTGATTTCCCCATGACCAAGGCTCCGGTTGGAAAATCTGGACCAGGCAGCACTTCCATGAGTTCACGAGTGGTCACTTCAGGATTGTCCATCATCAATTTGACGGCATCTATTGTTTCACCGAGATTATGAGGTGGAATATTGGTAGCCATACCTACAGCAATCCCTGTAGCTCCATTCACAAGAAGGTTAGGGAAGCGTGCTGGTAGCACCATGGGCTCCCGCTCACTGGCATCATAGTTATCTGCAAAATCAACTGTATTCTTATTGATATCCCGCAACATCTCAAGTGCGATCTTGCTCATACGGGCTTCGGTATACCGTTGTGCAGCGGCCCCATCTCCGTCCATAGAACCAAAGTTCCCATGGCCGTCCACTAGCATATAGCGATAGCTCCACCATTGCGCCATCCGAACCATGGCTTCATAAATAGAGGAA
>JBKXCY010000307.1:0-1295 GCA_046994005.1 Streptococcus sp. | reverse complement strand
ATGTCAATATCCCTGTCTTGAAAGAGGTGAGCTTTTTAGTACCTGATGGCCAACTGGTCGGTTTAATTGGCCTAAATGGAGCAGGAAAGTCTACCACGATTAATGAAATTATTGGTCTATTGCATCCGTATGCTGGGGAAGTACGGATTGATGGCCTGAGCCTTCCAGAAGCTCCAACGGAATACCGTAAGAAAATTGGTTATATTCCAGAAACACCGAGTCTGTATGAGGAGCTAACTTTAAGAGAACATATTGAAACAGTAGCCATGGCCTATGATTTAGGCCTGGATCAAGTAATGGCGCGTGTGCAACCCTTGTTGCAACAGTTCCGCCTTGCTGAAAAATTAGATTGGTTTCCAACCCAGTTTTCAAAAGGAATGAAGCAGAAGGTCATGATTATTTGCGCCTACGCAGTGGATCCAAGTCTCTATATTGTGGATGAACCCTTTTTAGGATTGGACCCTGTAGCCATAGCGGATTTGATTCAGTTGCTTTCAGATGAAAAGGCGAAAGGTAAATCCATTTTGATGAGTACCCACGTTCTAGATTCGGCTGAAAAAATGTGCGATGGTTTTGTGATCCTTCATAAAGGCCAGGTTCGAGCAAAAGGAACTTTGGACGAGTTGCGTGCAACGTTTGGAAATGAAAAAGCCAGTTTGAATGATATCTATATGACCTTGACAGAAGAGGGTACAGCATGAAAGAGTTGATGAAAAAACGCCAGCAAACCTTTCGAAATCACTGCATCAAATACAGTCGTTATGTTCTGAACGATCACTTTGTTTTGTTTCTGTTGATTTTTATCGGATTTTTGGCAGTTCAATACAGTCAATTTTTGCAACACTTACCTAAGGATCCAAGCTTGATCCGCTGGAGTCTCTTGATTGGCTTGCTACTCTTGGTTCCAATTGGGAATATTGCGACTTATTTGGAGAAGCCGGATGCCTTGTTTCTTTTAGTGAAAGAAGAAGAACTGAAAAGCTATATCAAGGGACAGGTGAGAAAGTCTTTTGGATATTGGTTTGTCATTCAAAGTCTGGTCCTCTTACTACTCACGCCACTTTTTCTCGCTACAGGAGTCAGCGAAATGGGAGTCGTGGCTTATTGGATCGGTTTAGGACTGGCTAAAGGGCTTGCCTTTTGGCTAAAGGCGTCGCGTTTCTACCAGGATGGGAACCTCAAATGGGAATTCGCTATTTCTCGGGAGAATGCTCGAAAACAATTGATTCTTCGCTTCTTCGCCTTGTTTACAACCGTCAAAGGGATTACCAACAGTGTTAAAAGGAGAGTGTATT
>JBKXCY010000306.1:0-1358 GCA_046994005.1 Streptococcus sp. | reverse complement strand
CAATCATCTTGGAATTAAAACCAAGACGGGTCAAAAACATCTTCATCTGCATGATGGTGGTATTTTGCGCTTCATCGAGAATGACGAAAGCATCGTCCAAGGTCCGCCCCCGCATATAAGCCAAAGGCGCAATCTCGATAATCTCCCGCTCCATCATCCGAGTGGTTTGGTCTTTCCCTAAAATCTGGTATAGAGCATCATAGACCGGTCGTAGATAAGGGTCCACTTTTTCTTTGAGATCCCCTGGTAGGAAACCAAGGCTCTCTCCAGCTTCTACAGCAGGACGCGTCAAAATGATCCGCTTGACCTGACCACGCTTGAGGGCAGTTACGGCCAAGGTCACTGCTAGGAAGGTTTTCCCAGTCCCCGCTGGTCCAATCCCAAAAGTGACATCATGATTCTTGACACTATCCACATAGATCTTTTGACCAAGCGTTTTAACTCGAATGGGCTTGCCGTAACTATCCTTGATAATCTCTTCTTCATAGAGAGCGATGAACTTATCCAATTCCCCATTTCTTACCATGGTAATGGCGGTCACCACATCCGGCGTTCCAATGGTCATGCCACGGTTGACGAGGACCAAAAGAGCCTGGATGACTTGACGAACCTGCTCGCAGGTTTCTTCTTCCCCAATGATTTGGACGATTTCTGTCCGGGCATGAATAGTCACCCCAAATTCTTGCTCCATCAAACGGAGATGGCGTTCGTTAGATCCAAACAAATGAAAGAGATCGTCTGGATGCGTTAATGTAATTTCAACTGAATGTTCTTGCAAAAAAAGAACCTCTCTACCTGTGTTTTTTTCTATTATAGCAAAGAGGCCGAGAAAAAACCATCCTCGACCTGTCCTTTTCTAATGGGCTTGGTATTCTTCCCAAATCGCATCAAAATCACTAAGATTAAAGGAAAAACTAGCATGCTCTTCCAGATAGCGACTGACCTCATCGAAGTCATCTGTATGTTTGGGAAAAGCAGACTCATGAAAAGCCAAATCTGCTAAAATGGCCTTAGGCGCATTGCTTTTGGGATTGCGCTCTGTCATCAGCCAAGTATAAAATGATTTTCTCATAAGCCTCCTCTTAGATCAACTCTGTTCCAAATTGGTCTTGCTTGATTTTTTTCGCCTTCATCAAACCACCCAAAGCCTTTTTGAACTGGCCTTTTGAAATCCCAAAGGTCGCCTTGATGTCTTCTGGAGATGACTTATCATTCAAGGTCATAAAGCCTCCATTGGCTTCCAAATAGGTCAAAATCATTTGGGCATCGTTTTCCAACATTTCAAAGGAGCGTGGCTTCAGCGACAAGTTCAAGGTCCGATCTACCTCACGAAATCCAATGACCCGGGCATCTAGGAC
>JBKXCY010000305.1:0-1390 GCA_046994005.1 Streptococcus sp. | reverse complement strand
ACTCCGTCTTAGGTTGGATTTCCTTCAAAAGCATCGCTTTTTTGGCTGATTTATATTAAAATAGTAATGACCTTAATAGAGCGAGATGAATATGCATAAAGAGATAGGCGTCGGAAAGGCGCATAGTAAAATTATCTTAATTGGAGAGCATGCGGTGGTCTATGGCTATCCAGCTATCGCCCTGCCTCTCCATCATATCGAAGTGACCTGCCAGATCATCCCAGCAGACAGTCCATGGATTTTGTTTGAAGACGACACCTTGTCCATGGCGGTTTTTGCGTCTCTTGAGCACCTCGGGATTAAAGAGGCCCGGATTCGCTGCCGGATTCAGTCCATGGTACCGGAAAAACGGGGGATGGGATCGTCTGCGGCGGTGAGTATCGCAGCCATTCGTGCAGTTTTTGACTATTATCAAGAGGAGCTGGATGATGAGACCTTAGAAATCCTGGTCAATCGAGCAGAAACCATTGCCCATATGAATCCAAGTGGGCTCGATGCCAAGACTTGTTTGAGCGATCAAGCCATTAAATTTATCCGAAATGTCGGCTTTTACCCGCTGGAGCTGGGTATAAAAGCGAGCTTGGTGATTGCGGATACGGGAATTCACGGCAATACCCGTGAGGCGATTCAAAAGGTTGAATCCAAAGGGAAGGAAGTTTTGTCCCATTTCCATGAGATTGGTCAGTTGACCCAGCAGGTGGAAGAGGCTCTGAAAATGAATGATCTAACGAACCTAGGACAGGCTCTGACTACTTGCCATGAGCACTTGAGAGCCGTGGGTGTCAGCTGTGAAAAAGCAGACCATCTGGTCGCCGTTGCCCTTGAAAATGGGGCCTTAGGCGCTAAAATGAGCGGAGGCGGTCTTGGTGGCTGTGTGATTGCCCTCGTCAAGGATTCTCGTGAAGCAGCAACCATTGCCCATGCATTAGAAAAAGAAGGAGCGCACCATACATGGATCGAAAACCTGTAAAGGCTAAGTCCTATGCCAATATCGCGATTATCAAATACTGGGGAAAAGAAGATGCCAAACAGATGGTCCCTTCGACCAGTTCGATTTCGTTGACCTTAGAGAATATGTATACAGAGACCCGTCTATCTCCCTTGCCAGCAGATGCGACTGCGCATGAATTTTACATCGATGGGGAATTCCAAAATCCAGCTGAGCAAGCCAAAATTGGAGCTGTGATTGATGGCTTGAAGCCAGCAGATGAAGTAGGATTTGTTCGGGTGGATACCAGCAACAACATGCCAACCGCAGCAGGCTTGTCCTCTAGCTCGAGCGGGCTCTCTGCTCTCGTCAAGGCTTGCAATCAGTACTATGATTTGGGCTTGAGCCAGGAGGAATTAGCTCAAAAAGCCAAGTTTGCTTCGGGTTCCTCTTCACGGTCTT
>JBKXCY010000304.1:0-1420 GCA_046994005.1 Streptococcus sp. | reverse complement strand
AGCCAGTAGGTCAGCGAAATTTTCGAGGATTTGATTACCGTGCTTATTTGAAGACGCAAGGAATCCATTATCAAATCACTATCGAGTCTTTTCGATCGGCTGTGCCTTCTAAAACCTGGAATCTGTTTGATTGGTGCTCCCAATTGAGGCGCAAAGCCATAGTTTGGAGCAAGGAACACTTTCCGCATCCAATGAATCAGTATATGACAGGCCTACTCTTTGGCTATCTGGATACTGATTTTGAAGAGATGGACCAGCTCTATTCCAGCTTAGGTATTATCCATTTGTTCGCCTTATCGGGAATGCAGGTCGGATTTTTCATCAATGGTATTCGAAAACTCCTCTTACGCTTGGGAATGCTGCAAGAAACGGTAGACTTCATGATGTATCCTCTTTCCTTTCTTTACGCTGGTTTGACGGGTTTTTCAGTCTCTGTCGTTCGTAGCCTTCTGCAAAAACTATTGTCCCAAAAAGGGATTGTTGGAATGGAGAATATGGCGCTAACAATCATGTTCTTGATGGTTTGTATGCCTTTTTTCCTTCTTACTGCCGGCGGTGTCTTAAGTTGTGCGTATGCCTTTATTTTGACCCTGATAGATACGAGTTCTTATGTTGGTTTTAAAAAAGTGCTACTGGAAAGTACTTGCATTAGCTTAGGCATATTGCCATTTTTAACCTATTATTTTGCTGTCTTTCAACCCTGGTCTATTCCCCTGACCCTCATCTTTTCCTTTTTATTTGACCTTGTCTTGCTTCCAGGTTTGACTGTTTTGTTTCTATTCTCTTTTTTCATACCTTTGACCATCTTTAATACTGTCTTTATCTTAATCGAGGCGTGTATCCGCTGGATCGCAGATGGAACGTCACTTCCCCTAGTATTTGGTCAACCGACGGGGCTGGCTCTGCTTGGCTTGATCTTTCTTTTGGGGATCCTCTATGATCTTAGAAAGAAAAAAGGGTTGCGCTTCCTCTGTATAGGAGCTATCTTTCTTATCTTTGCTTGGACTAAGCACCCTTTAGAAAATGAGATTACGATGGTCGATATTGGTCAAGGAGATAGTATCTTTTTACGAGATTGGAAAGGCCGGACGATCTTAATTGATGTGGGTGGACGTGTCAGTTTTAAGAGCGGAGAAAAGTGGCAGGAGCGTCATCAGTCGGCCAATGCTGAGAAAACCCTCCTTCCTTACCTTAAGAGTCGAGGGGTTGGAAAAATCGATGCCTTGGTTGTGACACATACGGATCAGGACCACATGGGAGATATGCTTGAGGTGGCCAGACAAATTCCAATTCAAACGATTTATGTCAGTCAGGGGAGTCTCACCCAGCCCAAATTTCAAGAGCAGTTGAAACAGCTTCATAGTTCGATCAAAGTTGTCAACAGAGGCGATCACTTACCTATATTTGAGAGTTATCTAGA
>JBKXCY010000303.1:0-1436 GCA_046994005.1 Streptococcus sp. | reverse complement strand
CCGCCTTCACAGCTGCAAGTGCCATCATATCCCGACTAATAGCCTGCACTTGTCGTGTAGAAGGATTTTTCAACTGCACCAAATAGCTATTTGCTGAAGTCCGCTTTCCGTAGATCTTTTGGTAACTTGCCTGATCCATATAGACAAAATGGCCGACATAATTTTCAGTGATCCCTGCTACCTTAAAAGAGTGGCCATCTAAGGTCAGTCGATCACCGACTGTAACCCGGGCTAATTGCGCTAGCTTACTACTGATGATGACCCCTTTCTTGAGAGACAAGGACTCTCCTTGCTTGATAGAACGCAAGCTTACAAAGGGAGCAAAATCTGTACGGTACGTTACCATCATCGTAATGGTCTGCTTGTCGCGTCCACCCTTTAAAGATGCTTCAATGACCTTACTATAGATGGTCGATAATCTTTGATATCTGATTTTTCCAGACGATTGGTTAGTTCCTTGCTTTCTTGGCTTGATGCATTGTTTTTTGCTACAATCAACTCATAAGATAGGATCTCTTGAAATTGGCGTTTGGAAACCCCTCCTACAGAAGATTGAATCCCTAGCCCTGCGAAGAGAAGAGCAATAGAACCTGCCACTCCAAAAATGGTCATCAGCATCCGTTGTTTGTAACGAAAGAGATTACGAGCAGTGACCTTGTGGGTGAAACTCAGACGCTTCCAAATAAACTGGAGACGCTCCAGGAAAATCTTCGAACCAGATACCGGTGGTTTGGGCAGTAATAACAGATTGGCTTCTTCTTTTAATTCCTTACGCGAAACCCAGTAAGCGGAAGCACACTCGCGACGAAAGACAGCCGAGCGCAATCAGAGTCATATCTCCATAAAAATACTCTCTGCTCTCTCCAATCACCACCTTGCGTGATAATGTTGGAAATGATCCCCGATAGGAAATAATGGCCCAGCAAGGTTCCTAGAAGGGTACCGATCGTCCCTGCAAAGAATCCAGAGGACAAATTTGAGAATGATGTCCCTGGTACGATAAACAGCGCCTTAAATATCCCGCATTGGTTCGCTCTTCATCGACAAAGCGGGTCATCGTGGTAGCCCATGGCGGCTACTAGATAAAGAACAACCGGCATTCGACAGCGGAGATACTACTACTAGCATTGCTATACATCAAAAACCTTGTCCACCTTGCGGTCATAGACATGATAAGTTGGAATCTCCAGCTGATCTCGCTCCCTTTGGGCTTTTTTTAGCTCCTCCTCTTTTTTTGCAAGCTCCGTTTCACCTGTAGCCCAGTCTTTCTTTTTCTGATCCAGTTGTTCTTTGGCTTGATGGATCTTTTCTTGACTGGCTACTCGCTCTTTAGCTGGCAGAAAGGAAGCTATTTTCTTGAACTGCGCCTCCTGCAAGTCTAATTGCTTTTGAGCCTGATCGATCTGACTCTTGGCTGACTGGAGTGTTTCCTTGGC
>JBKXCY010000302.1:341-1443 GCA_046994005.1 Streptococcus sp. | reverse complement strand
GAAGTAGTTGGAACAGTGGGAGAGGAAGCAGCACCAGTCGTTGAGATCCCAGCATTCACGGGCGGAGTCAATGGTGTTGAAGCAGCCGTCCACGAAGTTCCAGAGTTCAAGGGAGGTGTGAATGCGGTCCAAGCAGCACAAAACGATCTTCCGGCCTACACAGGTGGTGCCAATGGCCTTGAAGCAGCCGTCCTTGACTTGCCAGCTTACAAGTTACCTGAAACTGAGTCTAGTTCAAGCAATCTCACATCCCCTCAACAAAACTTGCACTTGTTGAGTGATCCTGCAACGGGTGTGATGGTGATTGGCCGAGACAGTGAATTAGGAACAGCTACTAAAGTCCATGTTCAACGAGTGATGGATCAAGCCTTGCAAGGCAAACGCTATGATGCCTATGTGATCCAACTGCTTGACCCAACGCATACCCGTGTGGAACCAACTGGTGCTGTTCTAGTCCGTTTGCCGCTTACTGGAGCTGTTGAAGCCCTTTACGATCTGACAACAAACGAGACTGTGGACTTCACGCTGAAAGGTGATTGGCTGGAATTCACAACGACTCATTTAGGAACTTATGCGGTGGTCTACAAAGAAATGACGACCTCCATGACAGGTGAAGCTTCACCAGAGATGAAAGGAGAAGACAAGGCGATGCTTCCAGCAACAGGTGAAGCAGCCTCAACGGCCCTCTTCCTAGCAGGCCTGAGTCTAGGAGCAACGGCCCTCTTTATGGCCAAGACGAAAAAAGAATCTTAGGAGAATCTAGGATTCGAAACAGGGAGCGAGGCGAATCCAGATCTAGATTCGTTCTGTCCCGCTCCCTTTTTGAAATATGAAAATGATAGCGCTTACGATACCTTGCTATTCTGATGAAAGGTGATGGAAACATGAGTAAAAAGGGATTTGAAAAACGATGCTATTATAGTATTCGCAAATTTGCAATCGGTGCAGCCTCTGTGATGATTGGGGCTAGTTTCTTTGGTGTTGGTGTGGTAGAGGCAGCAGAAACTCAAGCCAGTCCTGAAACAGAAGGGACGATCACACAGGCTCAACCGATGGAGACGTTGCCTTCTGAAGTTGCTAACTTACTAAAAAAAGCTGATTC
>JBKXCY010000302.1:0-331 GCA_046994005.1 Streptococcus sp. | reverse complement strand
GACAGTCCAACAACGGAAACGCCACAAGAAACACCAAAACCTGTCGTGAAACCAACTGAAACAGTTAGCCCAGTAGCGCCTGTAGCAACACCTGTTACCCCTTCGGTAGTGAGCCCAAGTCAGCCAACTGTCACAGATCTAGAAGATCGTCCAGACCGGAATCATCTAGAAGGGGCGCGGGCAACTGCTAGCAATCACGAAACTGGAACCAACTTCACAGCGGATAAGGCAGTCGATGGCAATAGCGATACACGCTGGGCTACCGACCGAGATGCAAAAAATCCAAGTATCGAGCTTACCCTTCCTAAGACAAGTTTGATCAAGCATGTGG
>JBKXCY010000301.1:0-1444 GCA_046994005.1 Streptococcus sp. | reverse complement strand
TTGACTTCGCTCAAGGTGCAAAATCGCCCAGATACGCCTTCACCGACTGGTACCGTCAATCGGGTTGTGCAAGGGGTGATCATTCATCCATTTCATAAAGAATAGCCACTAATTTTCTATAAAAAGTGGAGTGTTTCTTCTTGTGAAACTGATACAATGGAGAAAAACAGTGAGAGGAGAAGGTTTGTGAAACAGTATCAAGAAAGCGTGTTTGGAGAATGGCAGAATCAAGAGGTTCGGGCTTATCGCCTCGAAAATGACAAGGGCTATCAATTATCTGTCATGACCTATGGGGCGACGATCTTAGAATATGTGACGCCTGATAAAAAAGACCAGTTTGCTAATATTATACTAGGCTTTGATTGCTTTGAGGACTATGTGGGTAATAGCCCTAAATATGGGGCTAGTATTGGCCCGGTAGCAGGCCGGATTGCAGGAGCCAGCTTTGAACTCAATGGTCAAACCTATCACTTGGAAGCCAATAATGGTACCAACTGCAACCACAGTGGACCGACGGGTTGGGATAGCGCTTTGTTTAGCGTGGAGTCAGTAACGGATCAGGAAATCACTCTCTATACAGAACGGGCAGATGGTACCGGCGGTTTCCCTGGAAATCTCAAGATCTGGGTAACCTATGGTTTGACGGAAGATGGTGAACTCGAGATTGCCTATCGGGTAGAAACGGATCAAGATACCTTGGTCAACCCGACCAACCACAGCTATTTCAACCTATCTGGGAACTTCACCCAAGCGATCAACGACCATGTCTTTCAGATCAACCATCAAGGGCTTTACCCTATCCATCCTGACGGTGTCCCTCTTCAGACCGTGGATAGAGAAAGTCCGGTTGTTCAGCATCTCTATCAAGCTATGCTCTTGGAGGATCTTTTTAAGGACTCTGATCCGCAAATCCGCCTGGTAGAAGGATTAGACCATCCATTTGCTCTTCCAGAAGGGCATGAAAATGCTGGCTTTCTTTACCATCAGCCATCTGGACGTTTCTTGACCTTCAAGTCAGAAGCCCCAGCCTTGGTAGTGTATTCAGCCAATTTCGTAGACGAAACTGTTCATCTGCAAGGCCAACCAATGGTTCAACACAATGGCTTGGCTCTAGAATTCCAAACAGTGCCAGATGCCATTCACAGTGACCAGGCTGAAAAGGTTATCTTGAGAGCAGGTCAAGTCTTCACAAGCAAGACTAGCTACCATGCCATCGCTAAGAAATAAGGAGGAAAGGGGTGACCCAAACAAGGATGTGAAATCCTTGCTTGGGACATCCTCTTTTTCTCGAAAAAAATTTTTTAGAAAAACTATAAGGAAATTTTAAGCTTCCTATCGTATACTAATACCATCATCAAAGACCTCCTAACTTTGAATGATAAAACTCCTAAAACTTTTTCATAATAATCTCCCTATAAGAGCCACCAAAACCGGTGGCTTTTTT
>JBKXCY010000300.1:0-1454 GCA_046994005.1 Streptococcus sp. | reverse complement strand
CATCAATCACTGTAATCTTTCGATGGTCTCGGTAATTGTAATAGGTTGATAGAATAGGCTTGACTGGTGAGAAGGCCTGAGCTTTAATGCCAACCTTATGTAGTCGCTCAATATAATCGTAAGACAAGGTAGTCATCTCATTCATCCCATCAAACATGACACGGACATCAAGACCTGCCTTGGCCTTCTCCTCTAAAATGGCTAAAATCTCGCCCCACATGATTCCTTCGTCAATAATGAAATATTCCATGAAGATATAACGCTCCGCCTTTTTCAAATCCTCCAACAAGGCTGGAAGCATGTCATCTCCAAGTGGGAAATAGGTAACCTCAGTGTCTCTGTAGATAGGAAACTGTGCTGGACTATGCTCCAAAAAATAGGCTAACTTTTGTAATTGGCGATCACTTTGGGATAAATAATCAGCAACTTCTGGATCGGTGCTTAGATAGTCGGATACCTGCACTGTAGCATCCTCAAGCCGTTTCTTCAAGCGTCTGACACCCAAATCAGCCAGTGAAAAGTAAAGCAGAGCCGTCCCAAAAATTGGAAAGAGGGCAATGATAATCACCCAGGACAGTTTGGAACGAGAATCCATGGGACGATTGAGCAAGTAAAAGAAGGTAAAGACACTCAACAAGTGTTCCCATAAGATAATGGATGGGAAATGCTCTTGTAGGGTGAGATATGAAAAGACAAGAAAGGCCAATTCCAGTAAGAAGAACAGGAGAATGGGAACCTTTCGGTTAAGTAGAATTTTAGCCCATCTTGAGGCCTTTTGAGGTAACAGTCTAGCACTTTGTTCTTGAGTCATAAAAACCTCTTTCTTATAAAAACATCTTCTATGCTGAATTATTTATGGATTGTTTCAAGTGATATGGAGCTTTCATTTCATTTAGCTACTACTCCTTAACAGCTCTTACTTGATTTTTCTCACCGGCCCATCTATGGTCTTTTGCATCCAGACGATATCATGCCATTTGTTAAACTTATAGCCAATCTTTGGGAAATGAGCCACTTGGACATAGCCCCGCTTTTCATGCAGGGAAATGCTCGCTTCGTTCGGAACTGCGATACAAGCCAGAAAGCGTAAGTAGCCTCGTGCTTGCAACTCCACTTCTAAGGCACTATAAAGAGCTGATCCAATCCCTTTTCCACGCGCTTCTTTTGCTACATAAATAGACAATTCAGTGGTCCAATCATAGGCAGCGCGTGCATAATAGGTCGAGGCATAGGCATAGCCCACAACTACGCCCTCTTCTTCTGCGACTAGATAAGGAAAATGAGCCAGCGTTTGCGTAATACGCTTCTCAAATTCTCGGACAGTCGGCACATCCACCTCAAAGGTAATGGCAGTGTCTGTCACGTAAGGTTGGTAAATATCCCGAATGGCCTTTGCATCAGCTAGCTGTGCAGAGCGAATCATCATGGTATCTCCTTTTCGAATACTCCTAGTA
>JBKXCY010000299.1:0-1470 GCA_046994005.1 Streptococcus sp. | reverse complement strand
ACACCAGCAAGGGCTCCGCCATAAACCCATTTGAGTCCCTTACGCATCTTGGCTGCCTTAAGAGTTGTCACAAGGGCCATAACGATAAGGAGGGCTTCGACCCCTTCACGCAAGAGAATCAACATGGCATCAAAGGCATTATAAGGAGCACTGGTATCGATAGCTGCTAGGTCTGTAATCAAGGCTTGCAGTTTGTCCTGATAAGCTTTTTCTTTCCCCTTAACCATGATAACCGGTGTTTCACTCTCCACGCGCGTATAGAGGCTAGGGTTAGTCGTGCTTACATCACCTTCAATGGTTGGCCAGATAGTAATGAACTTCTTCATAGTTGCCGCAGCCGTTTTTTCATCACCTGATTGGAATTGACCAAGAGCTTTTTCCAAGAGTTTAATACCATCTTTTAGGGTTAAACTTGAGCTTTTACTATCAAGAGGGACGCCCTTGATAAAGTCATCAATCCCACCCTTGAGATCATCGTAAGATGACTGGATGCTGGTGAAATCAGTAGGCTCCGTCTCAATACTGCTTCGCAAAAGTGAAATGGCCGTCTCAATCTTGCCGTAGTAGGCAGTACTATGGTCACGGACAACAGCTTCATTTCGCGTCCAAGCATTATTCAATTCGCCGTAAGTTTTGCGGGTCGCAGTTAGGTCTTTAGCCGTAATGGCATTCTGTAAGTTCTTGAAATAAGGATTGAGGCGGGTTTCAAGTTTTTCCTTTTCAGCATCCAAGTCAACAGGATTTTGCTCTTTTTCAAATTTAAGAAGGGCTGACGAGATAGAGGTTAGGTCTTCTTCTGTCACGTCACCTTTAATATCAATAGCCTTGCTAACTTTTTTACCAGCCTTGGAATCGTGATTTTCTTTTGTTTCGAAATCAGTCTTAATCTCACCGACTAATTCCTTAGCTTTTACTTGATCCTTATTTTGAACAGCTGTTGTTGCATCTGTGATTTTGATATAGAGATCACTATAGGATTCAGCAGTAACTGGATAGGTCAAGAATAGAGCCAGAAGTCCAAGCAAAACGAGAGTTTATTCAAAGAGTGCTTGACCAAGGTAGTCTCCTTTCTCCACGCCTGCAAAGCAAGCAAAGAGCCCACTTCCGATATGGGTGATGTACTATCTTGTCTACAGCACCAAGATTGGTCTGTATTTTGACAAAACGGTCTGGATCCTTCTGGTAGGCAATGAAAATCAATCCTGCATCAAACTGGCCAGTTCAATCATCAATACCATCTGAATAAGAGTACGAACGACGTAAGATAGGAAGGTCTACTTCTTTAGCCAAACGCACATGAGAATCGACTGGTAGTTTTGAGAGATCTACTTCGTCAAACTCATCTTTCTTACCAAAGGGAGCACCTGATTCCTTATAGCGACCAAAGGTGTTTTCCTGCTCCTGCAAATTGGTACGATCCCAAGTCTCCAAGTGCATCTGTACTAGACGAAGAGCCATATAAGAACCACC
>JBKXCY010000298.1:0-1475 GCA_046994005.1 Streptococcus sp. | reverse complement strand
CATCCATACGGAAACCACCGATTCCCTTATCAATCCAGAAATTCATCATGTCATAAACTTTCTGGCGCAACTGTGGATTTTCCCAATTGAGGTCTGGCTGTTTCTTACTAAAGAAATGCAGATAATATTGCCCTGAGGTCTCATCATATTCCCAAGCGGAGCCACTAAAGATAGACACTAACTCATTAGGTTTGTCTCGCCAGATGTAGAAATCTCGTTCAGGACTTTCTGGATTTTCACGCGCTTCGATAAACCAAGCATGCTCATCAGAAGTATGGTTCACCACCAGATCCATGATAATTTGAATATCACGCTTCTTGGCCTCCACCAAAAGCTCATCCATATCGTTCATATCCCCAAAAATGTCCGCAATAGCCTCATAGTTAGCGATATCATAACCATTGTCGTCCATTGGGCTATCATAAACAGGAGAAAGCCAAAGAGCTGTAATTCCTAGCTTTTGAAGATAGTCTAACTTACTTGTAATCCCCTTGAGGTCACCGATGCCATCACCGTTGGAATCCATGAATGACTTGGGGTAAATTTGATAAATCGTAGCCTTGTGCCACCAGTATTTTTGCATAATTCTACTCCTCGTAGTTATTATTATCGTGAGTCTGATAGTTCTATTTTACGTTTTTCTAGAAGTTATGCAAGCGTTTTCTTTTGTTGTTTAAAACATTTCAATAACCTATACTCCAGACTCCTTAAACTTTTGGTAATATTGAAAAATAATAGAGTTGAAATGTAAGGTTAGCCTTTGCTTATTTTAACAATACAAAAAACGATGGTTAATACCTTAACCATCGCTTTTTACTTTTTGGGCAAGACCATAACAAAGCGCCTCCCCGTAGAACTTTCTTCAAATCTATAGCTAAGTTCCTCATGCTCTAAAAGGTATTTGACCACAAAAAGGCCTAATCCTCCTTCTTTCTTAGACTGAGCTTTAGTTGAAATATTTTCTTTAGATACACTCGTATTTTCAATGACAAAATCAGTTCCTTCATTTTCTAAACCTATTCGAATCACTCCACCCTTATCAGAATGCTTGACTGCATTACTGATGATATTTGAGAGAACCAATTTCAAAATAGCTAAATTCATGAAAATACTAGTTGCCGGAAGATAATTGTCAATTGATAGGGAGCGATTCTCAACCAACACTTGATTTTGAGTGAGTATCCGATTTACCACATCATCTAACTGAATCCACTCCTTATCACCACCTAATTCTTGAACAGAAGATAAAGACAGGATCTCTAGGACAATCTGGTTCATCTCATCGACGATGTCGAGGGAGACCGATAGGTAGCGGTCCCGATCCTTGTAGCGACCAATTTTATCTCGCATATTTTCTAGGATAATCTTCAAGCTAGCTAGAGGCGTCTTGAGCTCATGCGAGGCCCCCCGTAGGAATTCGACCTTCATCTGCTCCAACTTCAGATTTTCCTGTTTCTGCTGCTCTAGATTGTCGA
>JBKXCY010000297.1:0-1501 GCA_046994005.1 Streptococcus sp. | reverse complement strand
TAAAAACTCATAGCGTCTCTCCAATTTTCGTGATGCTCCTATTATACCATTTTTAA
Organism: Streptococcus sp.; assembly: GCA_046994005.1. Lineage (GTDB taxonomy): Bacteria > Bacillota > Bacilli > Lactobacillales > Streptococcaceae > Streptococcus. Next base: position 1,445 of record JBKXCY010000297.1, on the reverse strand, counting down.
GCGATTTTTAAAGGATCCACCAAAGAAAAAGGCGGAAACAGATAGGGGAGTGATGGCGCCATTGCTTCTATTTTAAAATAGAATTGCCTTTCCACCAATCCTTTTTTTAGACTTGAAACTCTTTCACATCCCCCCACTGTATGGTATAATAGAGGCTATGATTGATTGGAGATTCTTTAAAAAATTACGAAACCATACCCTATTAGGTTTACTTGTGGGAACGATGACAGTTGGATCCATTTCCACTGCCTTGGCGGACGACATCTACCAGCAAGAGGATGTGATGAAAATTGCATCCGATGCCGGATTAAACTTTGATAACTTTTACAAACCCAAAGCAGACATTGTCATTGACGCCAATACTGGCGCCATCCTCTATGGGGACAATATTGATACCGTTCGCGATTCCGGGAGCATGGCCAAGCTCATGAGTGCTTACGTGGTTTTTCGGGCAATCAAAGAAGGAAAAATCACCTACGATACCGTTGTCACTGCGACCGAAGCGGACCAAGCCATCTCAGAAAATAACCTTCTAAGCAATTCTCCGATTGTTGCTGGTGTCCGGTATAAGGTATCTGAATTGCTCAAAATGCTCTTTGTGCCCTCTTCAAGTGCTGCTGTGATTATGCTGGCTAATCTTGTCACAGACAATGATCCAGACAAATTCTTAGAGTTGATGAATCAGTACTCACAGGAAATGGGCATGGTCCATACCAAATGGAATAACCCAAACGGGGCGATGATTTCCGTCTTACAGGGCTACTACAATCCACAACACCACGACTTGAACGCCAATAATGAGATTACAGCGCGAGACATGTCGATCCTTGCCTATCACATTGTCAATGACTTGCCGGAAATGCTGGAATACACCAAACAGGCCCACACGACCATCATGCCAGGCACTCCATATGAGCAAAGCTATGACAACTACAATACCTCGCTAGAAGGCGGGAAGTTTGAACTCAAGGGAACGGATGGTCTCAAGACTGGATCGAGCCCGACTGCGGACTACAACTACACGGCAACCACCAAACGAGGCAAGCAACGGATCATCGAAGTGATCCTAGGGGTTGGGAACTATGATGTTGAAATCGCAGAAAGCTACCGCAATCAAATCGGAAATGCCTTAGCTGAGAAAATGTTTGCGGATTATCAATATAAAAAGGTCCTCTCTGCAGGGGACCATGAGATTGATGGCCAAACTGTTCACTTGGATAAAGACTTTTATGCGACCGTCAAAAAAGGGACCAATCCAGCTATCAAACTGGAAAACAGGCGACTGGTGGTTCAAAACGGCTTGAAGCAGGTCTCCCCAAGTATCAAGCCTGGAATCGCGATCAGCGATTCCCAACCAACAAACTCTAGTAGCAAGAAAAGAGGATTCGACATCATGTGGATCTTCTGCTTCCTACCCGCTGGAATTTTATACCTAATCTTTAAAC
>JBKXCY010000296.1:0-1503 GCA_046994005.1 Streptococcus sp. | reverse complement strand
CAACCACTACATCAAGGTGCGATCAGCGGGACTAGCAGACTACTTAGCCCATCGCCTTCCTACTATCCAATCGCTTACAAAAAAGGAGACTTGAATAAAAAAGCAGTAGAGGACAGGGTCAACCAACTTCTAGTAGAAAGCCGGACTCTTTACGCTTCTGATCCATTGCAACAAAGACGGATTGAGCTCATCTTGGGCCACTTCTTGGAAAATGTCAAGAGCTTCCCAAGTAATTCAACAGAGGGCTACCTAGCTAGTCTCAAGCAGGTTGATGCGCAGTACATTCATGCGACCCAAGCGGTCAAACCAAAAGAAGAGACAGCTTTGGATCGTCGTTACCAAGAATTGTTGGAACAAGTGCGCTTGCTAGACACAGAAGCCTTCCAATTGAAGAAGGAAGAGTTGGTCTCTCAATTGCAGGTAGCCTATACTGCCAAGGATAGCAAGCGTTTAGAACAGGAAGGGAAGCTATTAGAAGCTGTTCAGGAGATGCAAGATCGGACGGGTGTGACATCGGTCGACTACCTCAAGTATTTCTACCAAAGCTTGAGCGATGCGCGCTTGACACCAGAACTCCGCACTAAGGCAGCAGATCTAGCCTTGAAGCTCTACCGAGCTCAAGCCTTTGAAGAAGCTTGGGATTCCAAGTCTCACTTTATGGAACTCTACCAAACCAAGCAAGCTATTGACCAGCTCTTCTCCCAAGAAAAAGGCCAAACCTATCCTATTGAAAAAACAGTTTTGGATCAAAAAGGAAGTCAAACTCCATCCTACAACGTAGCGGTTTATGATTTCCTCAAAGGCTTGTATGGCGAGTTGGATAAGGCAACAGAAGCCCGTCAACGAACCAGCATCCTGACAGGGCTCTCAGAGCAAATCCAGTCGCTCTTGCCACAAGTCGAAGACCAGGCCAAACGAACTGCCTTTGAAGCAAGTTTGGCTCAGCTTGGAAATGAGACGGATCCAGACAAGGCTATTGCAAGTGGACAAGCTCTGTTACGCGAAATCAGTGACACCATTGAAAAGCAAAAACAAAAGCAAACAGAAGAGCCTCAGATTGGAGATGTCGCCCTTTATCAACAGCTCTATAACCAATTGATGGCGCTTCACCAACAATTGCAGGAAAAGGGTGCTAGTGATGCTGTATTTGATCGCTTAGAAGCTCTCTTTGACCAATTGGCTAATCCAAAGAGTGACAAGGCAGCCTTACTACAGGCTATCCAAGCCTTTCAGGCAGAGTTAGCAGCGGTGCCATCTGCAAGCGAAGCGGGGAAACCTGCTAGCACGGTCGAAACGCCTGTAGCTACAGAAACTCCGGTAGAAAAAGAAGCAGCAGCTTCAGCAGGAAGCAAGCCTGCCACAACTGAGACAGAAACAGAGCCTGCAAGCCCAGCTTCCATAGAAGAAGGCACGCCAGATGCTCCATCTTCTCAGGACCAATAGAAAATAGAAAAGAGAGTGGGACAGAAATCGGTAATTCGTTAGAATTCGATTTCGTCGTCC
>JBKXCY010000295.1:651-1514 GCA_046994005.1 Streptococcus sp. | reverse complement strand
ATAGAGAATACTGGGTCATAAAGGACACACAGACCACAATCGATAGGATTGGCAAGACCGGAACCAAAGGCGTTTTAAATTCACCAGGTCCAGGAGCACCGTGTTCCTTGCGCAATTTCAAGAGAGCGAAGGCCAACATAACCAGGTAAGCCAAGGTACAGATATTTAAAAAGGAAGCGATACTAGCTAGCGGAAAAACTCCACCGGCAATGGCAGCCATCAATCCAGCGACCAGGGTCGCATTTTTGGGGATTCTGGTTTTAGGATCGAGCTGTTTCATAGCTTTTGGCAAAAGGCCATCTCGCGCCAAACTGTAAATCATCCGTGAGAGGGCAAAGGTCATAGAAATGCAGACGGTAATCAGGGTCAAAATAGCGACCAGCGATACATAATTCCCTGCCCAGCTAGCTCCTACCTGACGGAGGGCAAAGGCAACCGCATCATCTACATTTAAGTTCTTAAAAGGAACCATGCCGGTCAAAACCAGGGTAACCAAGATATAAAGAACCGTTGTGATCAAAAGACTAAGGACGATGCCGCGAGGAACGTTCTTTTGTGGTTCCTTGATTTCATCGACCGCCATTGAAATGGACTCAAAACCAAGAAAGGCAAAGAACATGAGAGAAGCGCCAGCCATAATCCCTGTTTGACCACCATAAATTTCGCCAAAGCCATAAGGAGCAAAGTTTCCCCAGTTACCAGGATTTAGGTGAAAAATCCCGACAAGAATAAACAAGGTAAGAGCTGAGAACTTGAGTAAGACCAGCAAGGAATTGAAGCGTAAAACAGCTTTTGCATTCATAAGGACCAAGGCTGTGACGAGGACCATGACCAAAATAGGCAAGAGATCCACATAAGTTCCC
>JBKXCY010000295.1:0-641 GCA_046994005.1 Streptococcus sp. | reverse complement strand
CAAGGCTGTGACGAGGACCATGACCAAAATAGGCAAGAGATCCACATAAGTTCCCGCAGCTGGATCAAAAGTCCCATTTAAAACCGTCGGCAGGCGCCAGCCAAGATTGGCCAACAACCCCTTGAAATAAGCTGCCCAACCTGAGGCTACCCCTGATACGGCGGTCATAAATTCCATCACAGTCAACCAACCTGCAACCCAGGCTGGAAACTCTCCAAAAATGGTATAGAGATAACTATAGGCTCCACCAGTTGAAGGAATGCGAGAGGCAAACTCAGCAAAGAAGAGGGCAGATAGGCCGACGCAAAACGCCGCAATCACAATCGAAAGGATGAGGGCTGGACCAGCTAAATTCGCCGCTGCAGTCCCCGTAATCGTGAAGATCCCTGTTCCCACCATGGCACCGATACCTAAAATAATTAAATCCCACATTCGCAAATGGCGATTTAGACCCGGGTGTACTTGCCCAAGTCCCTTTTTTCGAAACAAATTCATGTATATTCTCCCATCTAATGAGTTTATTCTATCATACTTGGATAAAAAAGAGAGTGGGAAAGAAATCGGTCATTCGTTAGAATTCGATTTCGTCGTCCCACCTCCGCACAATTGAGTAGGGCTGTAAAAGCTGATGAAATCAGCGT
>JBKXCY010000294.1:0-1531 GCA_046994005.1 Streptococcus sp. | reverse complement strand
GATTAATTTGCTGATGCGCTTTTACGATGTGACTGCAGGATCGATTACAGTTGATGGTCATGATATTCGCCATCTATCTCGCCAAGATTACCGCAAACAATTCGGAATGGTGCTTCAGGATGCTTGGTTATATGAAGGAACCATCAAAGAAAACCTTCGCTTTGGTAATCTCGAGGCAACGGATGAGGAAATTGTGGAAGCTGCAAAGGCAGCCAATGTCGATCACTTTATCCGGACGCTTCCCGGTGGTTACAACATGGAAATGAACCAGGAGTCTAGCAATATTTCTCTAGGGCAAAAGCAACTCCTAACCATTGCGCGTGCGCTCCTGGCTGATCCTAAAATCTTGATTTTGGATGAAGCGACGTCTTCTGTCGATACGCGTTTAGAACTCTTGATTCAAAAAGCCATGAAGAATTTGATGAAAGGGCGGACTAGCTTTGTCATTGCTCACCGCCTGTCTACCATTCAAGAAGCAGATAAAATCCTTGTTCTCAAAGATGGCCAAATCATCGAGCAAGGAAATCACCAATCCTTGTTGGCAGACAAAGGATTCTACTATGAGCTATACAATAGCCAATTTTCAAATAAAAAAGCGGAATAAGCTCGTGTCATCATAAGAGGTTTGAGAAAGCATTCTCAGCCTCTTTTTTCTTACTCACTTTTATTACTACATAAAAAGGTTAACATTTCTGCAACAAATTGATACAGAATATTCACACAATTCACCTTGTTTGTCATGATAATTTTTATTAGGATAGAATCGTTGTAAAAAATAAAAGGAGAAATGTGTGATGAATCATTTAAACAAAGATATCATTTTTGGCATTCGCAAGTCTAAGCTTGGAGTCTTTTCTGTCGTGATTGCGATCATGGGGGCTTGTTTTTTGACTGGACAATCTGTGGCAGCTGATCAAGCTGGAGAGCAGGCACTAGTCCAAACACAAGGGCAAGAAGCGACAACCTCTGATCCCGCAAGCTCTCAAGTAGATACCAGCCAATATGGAGCATCCATGCCTTACACCCGTTATGAGGCAGACAAAGGGAACCTCCTTGGAAAAGCAGAGGTAGAGCAGTCTCAAGACAGTCAATCAACAGCTATTGAAGCTTCTGATCAGACTTATGTCGCTTTAAAAGAAATGGGAGATGGTGTCTCCTTTAAGGTCAATGAACCAGCTAATGCCTTAACTGTACGCTACACGGTACCAGATGGAGCCAGTGGACAACTCGATGTACAGGTGAATGGTCACAGTGTAAAACAATTGGATCTTTCGTCTACGTCTAACTGGCAGTACTTGAATGACAAAGGTATTCATGATAGTGCCCAGGCGGATACACGCGCTCGGTTCCAATTTGATGAAGTACACAGCCTCCTTCCAGGCATTCAACTTCAAAAAGGAGATGTGGTTTCACTGGTGAAAAACAGGTCAGATGACGTCCATTATGGTCTTGACTTTGTGGAATTCGAGCAAGCTCCAGACCCGATTGCTCAAGGGGACAATGCTATCAATATTGTTTCTAAAGGAGCTAC
>JBKXCY010000293.1:0-1540 GCA_046994005.1 Streptococcus sp. | reverse complement strand
CTTCCATCCTTTGTATCCTCTATTATATAGAAAATCCTTTGAGAATAAAAGTTTTGTGCTCAAGACCCTCTTTAAGGGCCTCTTTTCATGAAAATATCAGCACCATTTTCTAAAAAATGGCTGTCCTATTTCTTTGAGGTCTTTTTTACGAGACACAAACAAGAAGAGAGCCTTACAACATGAAACAAGCATCTTGCAAGACTCTCTTTTTTATGTTTCTTACTTAAAACAATTCTAGGGCAATCATGGTAGTCATGGTTGCATCATAGTAGTTGTTCAAAGGGAGATCTTGGGTAAAAATATATTTATTCTGTTGAACCAATTTTAAATACCCTTCTCCACTCTCTGAAGCATAAACAATCGGTGCAAGGAAGCTGGCTGCCTGATGATCGTTTAAGGCCTTCCCTTTTAAATCATAACCTGCATAAAGGTTTCGTTGCTTTTTAAAGAAACCAAGCATTTTTTTCAGCAATTTCTGGCTGGTTTTATCCTTGCTTTGAGAGAGGTTATAAGGTAATCGACAGGCGTTGTAGGAATAAGAACCATCATACTTAGATTCAATGGTATTTGGATCGGCTACACTAGCCCCATCGTGATCCACCCAAATGAAGTCTGGAAGTAGACCTGAGGATGTCTTTGAGCTCACTACATCCAACTGGTGCAACATCTTATCTTTGATATCTAACCACTTAGAATCGTTTGTGACCTTATAAAACAGTTGAAATTGCGCTGGCAGCGTGTCAGACGTCCGCATCAAATAGTAAAAATTTGAATCCTGATTGGCCCAGTTCCCTACCGTTAAAACACCTGTTTCTTCATTGTAATTGTATTTGAGGACATCCTCTAAAATAGCTTTAGCTTGGTCTTGGTATTTTTTGGCCTGTTTTGGCCATTGTTGAGCAGCTTCTAGTAAAGAGTAGGCAATGTAAAGATCCCCATCCGTTGCATTATGATCCTCAGCTGAAGCTTTTCCATCCACAATCGTTTGTTTCCAAGACATCAATTGAGTATCCGCAATCCGATGATTCAAATAATATTGGTAGAGACGCTCAAAATCTTCTTGTTGTGCTTGTCCTTTTTTAGCAGCTGCTACCGTGATCACCATTCCAGAACTCTGCGCTTCTGATAAAACCACTGTCTGATCCTTGGAATTGTTTGTTTGAACATAGGACTCTTTTCCTTTAGAGACCACAAAATGATCCTGCCACTGACGATAGATCCGATTGCGCATGTCCACCTTACTTCTCGTTCTCGCCAAAAACAAGGTCAAACAGAAAATACAAAGGATCGCTAGAAACCACACATATCTCATCTTTTTCGTTTTCATAAGTTCTCCTATCCAGCGAATCGTTTCGTTTTAACCCATTTGGTTTCTTTACGGTGCAATACTTTATCCATTACAATCGAAGAAATGGCATCAATCGACACAATGATGAAGAGTTGGGAATAGGTGAAATAGGCAGCCAAGGCCAACCAAATTTGCTTAACTGTAGCTTGTCCAAACTGAGAAGCCAAGGCCACATTGATCTGAAGCAAATAA
>JBKXCY010000292.1:0-1547 GCA_046994005.1 Streptococcus sp. | reverse complement strand
AGTCGAACAACTCCAAACTGAGCTACGAGGTTACTATTACATTAATGGCGAGATCGAAAAAGCCAATAAGCGCCTTTATGCAAAAGGCTCAAAGCTCATTGAACTCGCTGGTCTCTAAAAGGAGGATCTATGGATAAAGCTAAACGCTATTTGCTTCAAGCAAAAGAGTATCTCTCACACTTTAAAAAGGTGGAGAAAAAAGGAGGACCACCAAAACTAAAAGTCACCAATAAAAAGACCGTTAATATTGCAGTCATAGGAGGAATTTCTTTCCTCCTTTTTGTTGGTCTCTTGGGATCTCTTCGTGCTATCACACTTTCAAATAAAGTAGGAACACTTCAAGCTCAAGTGGAGGCTACTAAAAAACAGAAGGCACAGCCAATGGAGTCTAGTAGAAAATATGACTACAAACTCCAGTACTACTTGAACGACTATGTCTATGCTTATTTCACCCTTCCACAAGAAGGGGATAAACAACAAGCTCAAGTGGAATACTTAAATAGCTTTTACAACTTCATTCCTGATGTGAAAGCTCAAGGTCAAATTCGAAATCCAAGTGAGCTTCTCTATTCTCAGTTAGTGACTGTAGAAGGAAAAGTTGCGACCTATAAGATCAAATACAAGGAAACGATCCGTCGGGATAATAACACAGAAGAAAAAGAAATTGTGACGGGTTTCAATATTCCATTTGATGAAAAAGATGGGAAATACTATATCTCCGGCCTTCCTTGGTTTTCTGCTATTGAATCCTCACAAGCTGGACACTTTAGCGAAGACGATCAGCTTCAATTAACCGCTAACGATCACTTTTCAGATGGTCAGCGTAAAAAAGTTGAAAAATTCCTCAAAGTCTTCTTTACCAACTATACTACTAACCAAGATAACCTTAATCTGATTGCTAAGGATGTGGATATTATAGCCAATACCACCTTCAAGACAATTGATTATACCTATCTAAAAAAAGACGGTCAAAATCTAATAGCTTATGTTCAAGCAACCTTTGAGGTCGGAGGGACCACTCACTCAGAAAACTTCACCTTTACCCTCTCAGAAAAAGAAAAGACCTACTATGTCACAAAACTAGAACACACCATTCCACTGAATTATGCAAATGATAAAGAATAGGAGAACTCTATGAATACAGACAATCTACGAACCTTCCTCCAGGGCGATGGAATTTGGATCCTGACAGCCATTGCCGTGCTCTTAGCGATTAAGGCTTGGCGAAACAGCTCTTGGCTTCAACTCTTCTCTGTCGTTGGTTTCTATGCCGTTATTGTTTCAATTGCGAAAGGACAAGATATCCTAAAAGCAGTCGGCTGGTTCCTACGACTCTTCGGCATTGAATCAGGACTTTAAGTATGAACGAAGAAAGACTGTATGATTACAGTAAGGGCCTAAATGCTCCTTATTGGATCCAAGAAATCAAGACAAAAAAGGGCACTAGACTATGGTACTTTGCGACACCCATGCAGTTGTCCTTTTTCATTGTCTTTATCATCGTCTTTGTGGCCATGTTACTCTTTGGAGGATTTATCTTTGTGCCA
>JBKXCY010000291.1:0-1557 GCA_046994005.1 Streptococcus sp. | reverse complement strand
CACTTAACCACTGCGTCTTGCTCGACAATCCAAAGATAATTAAGAGGCTAGGACTTTTGTCCCAGCCTCATTTTGCGTTCTAGTGAATAGAAGAAGTGGTCTCTTTTTTCAGTAGTTGAACTTCACTCCTTGTGCTCCAGGAGCAGTGGTGAGGAAGTCTCGACTGCTTTTTTTCGCTTGAAAAATGCGGCCATTTGAACCAGGATGCGGGGCACCGTCTGCCATTTTTTCCAAGCTTGAAAGCGAGTGTCGATGAGCTGCTTGGCTAAGCGTTCCAGCATTTCCCGCTCGGTTGGATCTAGGTCCTGAGCATTTTGAAGGATTTCTTTGGCCTTAGCTAGTTGCTTGAGATCGGTTAGGTCATTGATGGAAGTGATGCCGGCATCCAGAAAAATGCCAAAAAAGGTGTCAAAAAACTTCTTGCGCTCCTCTGCCGATGTTTCGCGAACCCATTGCTTCAAGGTCAGATCGGTCTGTTGGCTATCGGGACTGGTTTCAGAAACGGTCACAAAGCTGTAGTCCTTGATTTCCCAAGTAAAGGCGTCGTGCTGGGCAAAGCCACCAAAAGCGCGACTTTTGACAATGGTCGTCGGTTCTGGCACTTCCAACATCATGCCAACGATGGATCCCTGAGGGACAAAGCGACGAATGTATGGAGACGTGCGCTGGTAGCCTTCGGTTTCGATAATGGCTTTGTTGAGGCCAGGAGCATCGTAGCTGTAGATCGCATCGACCCGTTCAAATAAGGAATCCGGCAGGTAAGTGCAGGCATAGGTCGCAAGGTTGCCCCCTTTGGAGTGACCAGCTACTAAGAAGCGCCCTTTCGGAAATTCTTTCATGACATGTTGCAGGTAGCTGGCTGCGCGTTTCTGAGCTGGAACATGATCCATATAGGTCATGTGGAAGTCTTCCTTCCAGCCGATCAAGGTGTCATCCGTTCCTCTGAAAACGACCAAATACGTATCCAGACTAAGCCGATAGGTCATGGCCGCAAATTGTTTTTGCACATCGGGATCGTACTCATCGACGTAGTTGAGGAGTTTGATGTTCTTAAAGCACTTTGAAGTAGCCAACTCATCGACTAATTGGAGGTGCTGGTTACTCACGATGAAATCGGTAGTTCGATCGATCAGTTCCATCGCATCAGACAGGCGCACTGGAATCCCTGTTGTATCTCCTTGAGGCACAATGTGTTCAAAAGGCAGATAGGTCAGCTCTGTCAATGCGAGAACATCCAGTTCATTGAAAGGACGGTCATATATGGAATCATAAGTCACTTCTTTTAGGTAATCAAAAATCGTCGACATCTGTGCCTCCCGTGTCTTATTTCTTTCAGTATAGCACAAAAATGGGAGTAGAAAAAGCTCTTACTGTTAAGAAGGCTACGCTCGATCTTTTTCTCTGCTTCTTAATCTGTTATAATAGGAAGAAGAAAAAAAGAAGGAAAGAAAGCCATGCATAAAATTCTCTTAGTAGAAGACGATGAAATTATCCGCCAACAAGTCAAACAATTATTGGAACAATGGGGCTATGAAGTGGTCGCAGTAGAGGATTTTA
>JBKXCY010000290.1:0-1570 GCA_046994005.1 Streptococcus sp. | reverse complement strand
TCTTACTGATCTTATTTGTGAGCATGTGTTTCTTATCTTTTGGATTTGGTTCACACCTATCTTCCTTCTATTTTTGGATTATTTTACTTTTGGTTTTGCTATTCATTCCATTTTATATTGTTGTGAAAATTCGCGAAGAACATCTACAATCCTTAGAGAACTTGGATGCACAATTTGAATGGATGGCCTTTCGAAATATGATCGAAAGTATTCCAAATTTCAACCAAGCAGAACTTGAGAGTGTCATCCTATGGAATCGCATCTTAGTCTATGCAACCATGTATGGCCAAGCAAAAAAAGTGAGCCAGGTACTCCAAAATCATCAGATTCCCTTACCATATGAAGACTGGGACACTGTTCTTTGGCTAACAACCTCCCCAAATACCTTCCTAGACGGCTCTACCTTGATGAACTATGCAGATGATTCCTATAGTGTTTCAAGCTTCTCTATTAACTCTTCAGATGGCAGTGGCGGCTTTGACGGCGGTGGCTTCTCTGATGGTGGCGGTGGCGGAGGATTTGGTGCCTTTTGATAGCCGTGAAAAGAAGACTAGAATCTACGGATTTTGGTCTTTCTTTTTGCTTTCAAAGAAGAATCATCGTTGAAAAAAGTGCCTATTTTCGCTATAATAGGACAGATAGAGAAATTGAGGAGAGATCCGATGTAAAGATGAATTTGTAAATTTATCAGAAAATAAAAAGAGAAAGAATTAGGAATATGAACGTACAAGAAGAAATTAAAAAACGCCGTACCTTTGCCATTATCTCCCACCCGGATGCTGGTAAAACGACGATTACAGAGCAGTTGCTCTACTTTGGAGGAGAGATTCGGGAAGCCGGTACCGTAAAAGGGAAGAAAACAGGAAACTTTGCCAAATCTGACTGGATGGATATCGAGAAGCAACGTGGGATTTCGGTAACCTCATCTGTTATGCAGTTCGACTATGATGGCAAACGGGTCAATATCCTTGATACGCCAGGGCACGAGGACTTCTCAGAAGATACTTATCGGACCTTGATGGCGGTGGACGCTGCCGTCATGGTGGTGGACTCTGCCAAGGGGATTGAGGCTCAAACCAAGAAATTGTTTGAGGTTGTGAAACACCGTGGCATTCCCGTCTTTACCTTTATGAATAAGCTGGACCGTGACGGTCGTGAGCCACTGGACCTCTTGCAAGAATTGGAAGAAGTCTTGGGCATCGCGAGTTACCCAATGAACTGGCCGATCGGGATGGGGAAAGCCTTTGAGGGACTCTATGACCTTTATAACCAACGTTTGGAACTCTACAAAGGGGATGAACGTTTTGCTAGTCTAGAAGATGGAGACAAGCTTTTTGCTAACAACCCTTTCTACGAGCAAGTAAAAGACGATATCGAACTTTTGCAAGAAGCTGGAAATGAATTCTCAGAAGAAGCCATCCTTGCGGGTGAATTAACACCAGTCTTCTTCGGATCAGCTTTGACGAACTTTGGGGTGCAGACTTTCTTGGAAACCTTCCTCAAGTTTGCTCCAGAGCCACACGGCCACAAGAAGACAGATGGTGAACTTGTTGATCCATATGACAAGGAT
>JBKXCY010000289.1:0-1579 GCA_046994005.1 Streptococcus sp. | reverse complement strand
GTATTGCCATCCTTATTCATAGAATAAAGAATCCGCCGTTGAACTGGTTTCAAGCCATCCCGAATATCAGGAAGAGCCCGTTCTTGAATAATGTATTTGGAGTAGCGACCAAAGCGCTCCCCCATGATGTCCTCCAGGGACATATTTTGAATATTAGACATAAGATACAAAGCCCGTAAAATACAAAGTGAAAATAAGAAATTTATCTTTTTCACACAGCACTTAGGGCGTGTTCAACTCCTTTCAAAGAATGTTGAGTAGTCTTTTATATATAGAGGAATTCAGTTACACCAAGTAACCAAACGTTCCTTTCCGATGTTTAAAATAGATTCATTAATGATTAGAAAGTTTCTCTTTAGCATAAGAAGTCATTTTTTCTGCTACTTCCTTATCGTAAGTAAACCCCATCTTTTGGGCCAGAATTTGAGCTTCTCGATTGAATAGCCCCATGGTAGCAAATAAAGACTGAGTGATTTTATCGAAACTGGATAAATCAAGCAAAACTGAGAACTCCTTCTCTTGCTCAGCTGGAAGATACTGGAAGAGGTACTTGTAGTTCTTTCCGATGTCAACTACTCCCCTAATCGCTTGTCACCTGCCAAGCTAAGACCTTGAGGAGTTCTTGCTGACAAATGCCATAGAGGTGGTCGGTCGCATAGATAAGCTGATTTCTTCGAATGGCCTTTACGATATAAGCCGATACCCACCAAAATTCATTGCAGGATGCTGCAAATTCCTCTTCAGTAGGCGGAGCTGTCCAATAGCGCTTGGAATTAGGCTGATAGGCTTCAAACAAGCCTTTGTCGTCTTTTATAACTTCAAAATTTGCTTCGCTGTCCACCCACTCTTGGATAGACTCCTTGGGGCAGAGGGTCAAATCGATACGGTTGCCGTCTTCAAACAGCATGAGATACAGACGACGGTGTCCAAGGACATTGTGCTGTTCAATCAGACGCATTCCAAACTGGTCTAGCCAAGATAAATCAGATAACAAGTCGTTCAGATTTTCAACTATATAGACCACATCATAATCTTGAAACTCGTCTTTGGGTGCCCGAGGATTCGTTCGTGATCCGGATAAGGCAATTGCCTCTACTTCTAGAGTATCAGCTATTTGCAAAATCAGATTCATCATTTCTGTATCAGTTCTCATGTCGATTCCTTACCATTTCTACATCCCAGCTTATTTAATTTATAAGTAGAAAGTGATTAAAATACCGTATTTTCTTCCAGGGTAAACTTAACGTTATCTTCAATCCATTGACGACGTGGTGCAGCCTTATCTCCCATAAGGACAGAGACACGGCGTTCTGCACGCGCCAAGTCATCAATGGTGACACGGATCAGGGTACGAGTTTCTGGATTCATGGTAGTTTCCCAAAGCTGATCCGCATTCATTTCTCCCAACCCTTTGTAACGTTGAAGGGTTGCTCCACGGCCAAAGGTCCGACGCAACTCTTCTAATTCGCTATCTGTCCAAGCATAGGCTACTTCTTCTTTCTTGCCTTTACCTTTCGACATCTTATAAAGAGGAGGAAGGGCAATGTAGACATGCCCTGCTTCTACCAAAGGGCGCATA
>JBKXCY010000288.1:0-1603 GCA_046994005.1 Streptococcus sp. | reverse complement strand
CGTAAGAGAGCTTTCCGGATCCCATTGATGAAAAAGCCGACCTGCATCCCCGATAAGGCGAATAAATGGATGATTCCTAAACTCGTGTAAAGCTGATCCATCTCTTCAAAATCCGTATCTAAATAGCCAAAAAGAAGGCCGGTCATATACTGGTTCATCGGCTGCGGAAAGTGCTCCTTGCTCCAAACAATGGCTTGGCGCCTCCATTGAGATAGCCAGTCAAAAACATTCCAAGTTTGGATGGGAAGCGCGGATTGGATCGCCTCAATTTTTATTTGATAGTGAATCCCCTGTGTTTGCAAATAAGACCGGTAGTCAAATCCTCTAAAATTTCGCTGCCCTTCTGGCTCTTCTATATCACCTTTATACGTCAACTCCAACAAATGAGTTTGACTTTGCCACTGTTGTTTTTCTTTTTCTGATTTTAAAGTATAAAAGACTTGGTAGGTCCTACCCTGATTTTTAGCACGAAAAGACAGGGCGTCCCCATTGATCTTGATGCTATCTGGAATCAGGCGTAAGTGGGGTGGCAGCTGACTTTCTGCTTGTACTGGATGATCCTGTAGTCGCTGAAAGACAAAGAAGGCCGCAAAACAAAGGGTTGCTAAAGCAAGCCCTAGCAAACTTGAGCGCTCCCCTTTATAGTGATGAACCGCTAAAACTCCCACTACTACTAGACCGCTGATCGAAAGCCAAGATGGTTGATAGATACTAAAATACAGCCATAGGAGCACAAAGGCGAGATGGACAAGCGAAAAAGGGAGGTCTTTAATCCACCGTGAAAGCATCTCTTAGTTTCTCCAGTGTTTTCTCTCCGATTCCTGAAACATTCTTCAGATCATCCACTGATCGAAAAGGACCATTTGCCTCGCGATAGGCGATAATGTCCTGGGCACGTTTCTGTCCAATGCCTGATACTGTCTGGAGCTCTGATTCGGTCGCTCGATTTAAATGGACCTTGCCTGTTTTTTCTGCTGGTGCTGACGAAGTTGCAGGACTTTCTGAACTCCCAAGTGCTGGAACATCCTCCCCTTCTTTAGCAACATAGATCACTGCTTCATCGGTGAGTTTTTGCGCCAAGTTGACCGATTGGCTATTGGCATCTGCTGTCATCCCGCCTGCCTTATAAATAGCATCGTGGACTCTGCTATTGGAGCGCAACTCATAGACACCTGGTTGTTTGACGGCTCCTTTGACATCGACCGTAATGATCTCGGGTGCATCAGACACAGAAGTCGTCGTCTTTTCTTCTTTGGAACTAGTGGTCTGCACCTTTTCTTTGCTCGAAGTTGAACTCGAAGCCTGATAAAGATCCGGTATGGTGGATGCACTTGACTGAGGTCGATGAAAAAGAAAATACCCTCCAAGTAAGAGTCCGATAGCTGTAAGAGCCAAAAAGAGCTTATATTCTTTGATTTTTTCGATGATATCCTCCATAAGAAACCTCCTCTCACTTTTATTATTCGTAAAAATAAAAAAAACTGAGAAAAACTCTCAGTTTTTTTACTTGTTTTTCCGATGTTTATCTGGATCCCATACAAAGCTTGCTAGGTAACTAAAGAGCAAGGTCAAGATGCCCACGACTAAGACAAGGGGAAGCAAA
>JBKXCY010000287.1:0-1606 GCA_046994005.1 Streptococcus sp. | reverse complement strand
GGCCGTTATCCATACAGTCAAGGGAGATTGTCAACCGAAGATTATCAAAAAATCGATCAGGCAATTACCTATATGAACCTAGATTCTTTACGAAAAAGACGCATTGATCAACTCTCTGGTGGGCAATTACAGCGTGTCAATATTGCTATGATCCTTGCACAAGATACGGATATTATTCTATTGGATGAACCTCTCAATAATCTGGACATCAAACAGGGGATTCTCATGATGAAAACTTTGAGAAGTTTGGTGGACGATTTGGGGAAAACGGTCGTCGTTGTTATCCACGACATTAATGTTGCCAGTCAGTTCGTTGATGTCATGGTCGCTTTTAAAGATGGTAAAGTCTTTAGTCATGGGAGTCCAGATCAGGTAATGACTGAGGATATCCTAGGCAGACTTTATGATATGAAAATTACAATCGCAGATATCGATGGCAAGAAAATCTGCTTATATAGATAAGGATGGAATTTATGAAAAAGCGTAAATTGTTTTTGGCTCTTCTAGCGTTTGTATCAATCCTCACTCTTGTGGCTTGTTCAAACGGTTCAGGAAAAAGTAATAGTTCAGTCCAAGAAAAGACTGTTACAATTAAAACTTCTACAGGTAACAGTGAAGTACCTAAAAATCCTAAAAAAATCGTTGTCTTAGATTATGGTGCAGCGGATACTATTCGTGCACTTGGTAAAGAAGACAGTATTGTTGGTCTACCAACTGACAGTCTTCCAAGTTATCTCAGTGATTTAAAAAATAAGAAAGGGATTACTAATGTCGGAAACTTGAAGGAAGTCAATTTAGAGAAGGTTGCAGAGCTTGAGCCAGATCTCATCATTCTTTCTGGACGTACTCAAGGCCAAATGGATGAATTCAAAAAAATTGCACCAACTATTTATTTTGAAACAAGTAGCAAAGATTATTGGGGTTCGGTGAAATCTAATATTCAAGAACTTGCTAAGGTGTTTGGTGATAAAACTGAAAAAACAGTCAAGACTAAAATCTCTGAGATTGATCAAATAGTTAAAAAATCGCAAGAAGCTAATAAGGATACTCAGTCAACAACTTTGACAGTCATGCTTAACGAAGGTAACATGGCGGGTGTTTCGCCAGAAGGTCGCTTCTCATTTATCTACAACAGCCTAGGCTTTAAACCAACAAGTTTGGAAATTCCAAATGAAAAACATGGTGGAGGTAAAGAAGGTAAGAAAGGCAAGGAAGAAAAAAATGAGAAGAAAGCTTCAAAAGAACAAAAAGGTGGAGCTAATCATGGATTTTCTCTTAGCTTTGAAAGTGTTAACCAAGTCAATCCAGACTTCATTTTTGTAGTTGACCGTACACTAGCTATTGGTGGTGATGATACACAAAATTCTGATATCCTAAATAATAGCCTTCTACAAGAAACAAATGCTGGTAAAAATGGACATATTGTTACCCTTACTCCAGATTTGTGGTACCTCTCAGGTGGTGGTTTGGAATCAACCAAATTGATGTTTGAAGAAGTATCAAAATATGCCGGACAATAAATAGTCAAAACCAAGGAGTCTAAAATCCCTTGGTTTTTCTTTTATTTAGAATCATTCTTATCTGCTCTTTAGAATAGTTCTTAAAT
>JBKXCY010000286.1:0-1610 GCA_046994005.1 Streptococcus sp. | reverse complement strand
TCATCAGGGTGTACCTGCACTGAAAGCCAGTCATTAGCATCCAAAATCTTGGTCAACAAAGGAAAAACACTAGTCTTGGGGTTCCCAAAAAGTTCTGGATTATCCTTGTAAAGCTCTGCCAGGTGGAAACCAGCATATTTTCCATTTTTGACATAGGATACACCATTAGGATGGGCAGAAATTGCCCAATATTCACCAGTGTGTTCACTGGGAATATCGTAACCAAACTCTGTCTTGAGGCGATTACCTCCCCAGATTTTCTCATGCATTGGTGAATCTAAAAATAAAGGTTCCATTACTTCCTCCTGTATAGAGCAAAACGCCTTAAGATTATCTCTTAAAGCGATTTTACATATTTTGTTTATTTGTTTGCATGCTTGTCAGCTACATCTTTAGCAAGTGCGAAGTTACCAAGCGTCGCAGAGCCATTACCTGAAACAGCAGGTGTCACAATATATTCATTTACATCTGGTACTGGAAGGTAACCATTCAAAAGAGCTGTGAATTTTTCACGAACACGACGAAGCATGTGTTCTTGCCCCATAACACCGCCACCAAAGACGATAACTTCAGGACGGTAAAGGACTGTTGCTTGGACAGCCGCTTGAGCAATGTAGTAAGCTTGAACATCCCAAACTTCAGAGTGCTGATCAATCAATTCACCACGAATACCTGTACGGGCTTCAAGCGATGGTCCAGCAGCCAAACCTTCCAAACATCCACGGTGGAATGGACAAGTACCGTTAAATTCATTGGAAACATCATTTGGGTGAAGCGGTACATATACGTGACCAGCTTCAGTATGACCCATACCACCAATGAATTCACCATTTTGAATAGCTCCAGCTCCGATACCTGTTCCGATAGTGTAGTAAACAAGGCTCTTAACACCTTTACGAACAAGTGTCTCACCATAAGCAGATGAGTTAACATCAGTCGTAAAGTAGAAAGGCACAATAAACTCTTTAGCAATCAAACCAAGAAGGTCGACATTTGACCAATGTGGTTTTGGTGTTGAAGTCACAAAACCATATGTTTCAGAGTTTGGATCAACATCAATTGGACCGAATGAACCAATAGCAATTCCAGCCAATTGGTCTTCATAACGTTTGAAAAATTCGATCGTACGATCAATTGTTTCATAAGGTGTAGTTGTTGGGAATTGAGTTTTTTCAACGACTTGGAATTTCTCATCACCGACAGCACAAACAAATTTTGTACCACCAGCTTCCAAGCTTCCGTATAGTTTAGCCATAGGTAAAGCTATCTCCTTTTATGATCAATAATAACTATTTATACTAATATAAAGAAAAGCTAGGCAAAAGACAATCTAAATGAGACCTTGTTTGAGGAGGTACAGACTACTCTGCTTCATACTTTTCTTTATGAGCCATTTAACTAAAAAAGCCGAATTGGCTTCGACTTTTTTAGCTTATTATTTAACTGCGATGAAGTTTGCACCTTCAGCAACTGAACCAGTCGCTACTGATGAAACATCTTCGAAGTCTGCAGTGTTTGTAACGATAACCATAGTTGTATCGTCAAGACCTGCTTCAGTGATAACTGAGCTATCGAAGGTAGCCAAGACATCACCTTTTTTAACACGTTGA
>JBKXCY010000285.1:0-1613 GCA_046994005.1 Streptococcus sp. | reverse complement strand
ATTTTAGAAAGGAGGAGGTGCCTTGGGATGGCTAAATTTATTCAAGCGAGAAGTTCCGGAACCAAGTTTTGAATTTGATGAGCTGGAGCGGATCTTTGGAAATCTGCAACTAAAGAGCCTGTCGATTGACAAGGCTGCTGAGTTCGTGGCCCGCATCTTTGCGAGATCTGAGTTCAAATTTATCGATAATGGGAAAAAGAAGGCTACTGATTGGGATTATCTGCTAAATGTAAGACCCAATAAAAATGAATCAGCTTCTGAGTTTTGGCAAAAGGCGGTTTATCGCTTATTGACCAAGAACGAAGTACTAATTTTCTTATCGAATGATGATCAGCTATTGATTGCCGACTCATACATCCGACAGAAATATGCTGTGTTCGATGACACATTCACATCTGTGAGCTGTCAAAACTATACTTTCCAGAAACCATTCAAGATGAATGAAGTCATTTTCTTGCAATACAACAACAATCGTCTTCAAGAATATTTCACTCAACTCTTCAATGATTATGAAAAACTACACACTCGACTGGTTGAAGCACTTGCACGGAATAATCAAATCCGTGGGGTACTCAGCACTAGAACGAATGCAAGTTTTGACGAATCAAAACGTAAAAAAATGCAACGATATGCAGACGGTCTCTTTAAATCATTTACGACCAAGACCGTAGCAATTGTTCCAGCTCAAGAAGGAATGGAATATTCTGAACTGACCAACACTACCGGGACATCAAATCTATCAGTAGATGAACTCAAGAAGCTTCGTAGGCAATTTGATGATGAGGTAGCTGACATCTTAGGGATTCCCACTGCTCTGATGCATGGGGACATGGCTAATCTGGAAAATAGTCAGAAGATGTTTAATAGCTATTGCTACCAGTCGCTTGTCAAGAAGATGAGCGATGGTCTGAACTTTGCTTTACTAAGCAAAAGCGAGTACAAGGATAATAAGCGACTTGTCATTGTCGGTGAAGGACAAAGAGATAAATTCTCTCTTGCTCAAAGTATTGACAAGCTGATTTCTTCTGGTTCCATGCTTATCAATGAGGTCCGTGAGGAACTTGGTCTTGAAGCTGTACCGTGGGGCGACAAGCCTCTGATCACTAAGAACTATCAACTTGGTGAGGATGTAGAGAAGGGAGGTGAGAAAGAAGATGAAAGTGATTCCGGTTAAAGGAACCATCGTGTCAAACGATGATGTTTGGCTTTATGATTGGTTTGGTTGGGACTGCACCGCTCCTAAAAATGTAGTACTTCCTGAAACTGGTGAGGACATCGAAGTTCACATCAATTCAGGAGGAGGAGATGTCTATGCAGGTAGCGAAATCTATACTGCATTACGGTCCTACTCAGGGAAAGTAGTTGTTAAAATCGTGGGAATTGCTGCAAGCGCAGCGAGCGTTATCGCAATGGCTGGTGATGTCGTAGAAATTAGCCCTACTGCTCAAATCATGATCCACAACGTGTCATCACGAGTTGACGGAGACCACAACACTCTACTTCACGAAGCTGGAGTGCTCGAAGGTTTCAACAAGTCAATCGCAAATGCTTATGTTGATAAAACTGGGAAAGCATTAGATGATTTATTGGATCTGATGAACAAGACTACCTGG
>JBKXCY010000284.1:0-1615 GCA_046994005.1 Streptococcus sp. | reverse complement strand
GCTACTAGGAGCGGAAAACTGGAGACTCAGGCTCCAGTTTTAGTAATGGAACGCCACAGGCGGTCGCTTACGTCCGCACTACAATAGACGATTATCAAAAAAGGAGAATAAATGAAACCAGTAATTTCAATTATCATGGGCTCAAAATCCGACTGGGCAACCATGCAAAAAGCCGCTGAAGTCCTCGATAACTTTGGTGTCGCTTACGAAAAGAAAGTTGTTTCCGCACACCGCACACCAGATCTCATGTTCAAACATGCCGAAGAAGCACGTAGCCGTGGCATTAAGGTCATTATCGCTGGTGCGGGTGGCGCTGCTCACTTGCCAGGTATGGTTGCTGCTAAAACAACCCTTCCAGTCATTGGGGTACCCGTCAAGTCTCGCGCCCTTAGCGGTGTGGATTCTCTTTATTCTATCGTTCAGATGCCAGGTGGGGTACCTGTCGCAACCATGGCGATCGGTGAAGCAGGTGCGACTAACGCTGCCCTCTTTGCCCTCCGTCTTCTTTCGGTAGAGGACCAGGCTATCGCGACAGCTTTGGCGGATTTCGCTGAAGAACAAGGAAAAATCGCAGAGGAGTCTACAAATGAGCTCAACTAAAACCATTGGGATCATCGGTGGTGGCCAGCTCGGTCAGATGATGGCGATCTCAGCTATCTACATGGGACACAAGGTTATCGCCTTGGATCCAGCAGCTGATTGCCCGGCCTCTCGTGTGGCGGAAATCATCGTGGCCCCTTACGACGACGTAGATGCTCTTCGTCAGTTGGCGGATCGCTGTGATGTTCTCACTTATGAATTTGAAAATGTGGATGCTGACGGTTTGGATGCTGTTATCAAAGATGGTCAGCTTCCACAAGGGACAGACCTACTCCGCATCTCTCAAAATCGAATCTTTGAGAAGGACTTTCTTTCTAACAAGGCCCAAGTCACTGTAGCACCATACAAGGTCGTGACCTCAAGCCAGGATTTGGCAGATATCGACCTGTCGAAAAACTATGTCCTCAAGACGGCGACCGGTGGTTATGATGGCCATGGTCAAAAGGTTATTCGTTCAGAAGCAGATTTGGAAGAAGCCTATGCGTTAGCTGATTCAGCAGACTGCGTTTTAGAAGAGTTTGTCAACTTCGACCTTGAAATTTCTGTCATCGTATCTGGAAATGGCAAGGATGTGACAGTCTTCCCCGTTCAGGAAAATATCCACCGCAACAACATTCTTTCAAAAACCATTGTGCCTGCTCGCATTTCTGACAGTCTAGCTGAAAAAGCCAAAGCAATGGCAGTGCGAATCGCTGAACAACTGAACCTCTCTGGTACACTTTGTGTAGAAATGTTTGCGACCGCTGATGATATTATTGTCAACGAAATCGCACCACGCCCACACAATTCTGGCCACTACTCAATCGAAGCTTGCGACTTTTCACAGTTTGATACGCATATCCTGGGCGTTCTCGGAGCGCCACTTCCAGCAATCCACCTCCATGCGCCAGCTGCCATGCTCAATGTCCTCGGCCAACATGTCGAGGTTGCTGAAACATATGTGACAGAAAATCCAAGCGCTCACCTCCACTTATATGGTAAACTAGAAGCAAAGCACAACCGCAAAATGGGACAT
>JBKXCY010000283.1:0-1623 GCA_046994005.1 Streptococcus sp. | reverse complement strand
GCCTCAGTTTCCATTGATGGTCAAGTCTACAATGCGATCCAGCAAGGCTTGCTGCTCTTAGTGGGAGTGGGGCCTGAGGATAACCAGAAGGATTTGGAGTATGCGGTCCGCAAGGTATCGCAGATGCGTATTTTCTCAGATGAGGAAGATAAGATGAATCTTTCGGTCAAAGATATCCAAGGGGAAATCTTATCGATCTCTCAATTTACCCTCTTTGCGGATACCAAAAAAGGCAACCGTCCTGCTTTTACAGGTGCTGCCAAGCCAGACATGGCCAGTCAGTTATATGATGCCTTTAATGATCAATTAGAAAAAGAAGTCCCTGTCAAACGAGGGATCTTTGGGGCCGATATGGCGATTGAATTGATCAATGATGGTCCAGTGACGATTTTGTTAGATACAAAAAATCCATAAGTAAGAAAACATGCAGTCGGATTAGACTGCATGTTTTTCGATATAGAGTTGTTGGGCGATCACTTGGTTGATAGAAATTTCTTGTCCTTGGATGACTAAGTGATAGAGGCCTGTGTAGTCATCATACCGTTGAAATTCGAGGGTATCCCCAATCTGGAGATGGATCTGGTCTAAGAATTTTAGCAATTCATAGGTGTCATGGACCCTTTGCAGAATATACAGACCAGGTTGGGTCGCTTCGCTGAGACGGTCTTGGTAGGCTTCGACAAGCCTTTCGCCTTTCTTTGGAATTGTCCCACCGTGAGGGCAGGTCTTAGGATTTCCAAGCATGTGATCCAGCTGGTCAATGAAATGTTCAGAAACGGTATGCTCGAGAACTTCTGCCTCTTCATGGACTTCTTCAGTTGTGTAGCCAAGATTTTCCAGCAGAAATACTTCGATCAAGCGGTGCTTGCGGTAGAGATCAGAGACCAATTGCAAGCCTAGATCTGTTAGCAAATACCCACGAGCCTTGTCCTTCAGCAAGAGGCCCTCAGAGATCATGCGCTTGATCATCTCGGTCACAGCGGGTGGAGAGACCTGCATGCGACTGGCGATTTCCTTATTACTGATTTTTTCAACTTCTGTGCCAATTTCATAAATGCACTTGAGGTAATCTTCTTTGTTTGGTGTCATGCTTTCCTCTTTTCTTCGCTCACTTCTAGTATATCAAAAAAATCTTCAAAAACGCTAGTGGAGTAATGAGAATTGTCTCAAGCTCCAAAAGATGGTAGTATAGAAGCATAGAAAGGACGGCACTATGAACAGACGGGAATTAGCGAGACTAGGTTGGAGAGAGCATAGTTTAGCCTATTTAGAGAAGCACTTGCAGGGGTACAAAGATTCGCAAGCCTACCAAGAACAATACCAGTCTGTCTTTTTCTTTGCCAGTCCTCTATTTCAAAAAATGTGGGAGAAAGAACTTCAGAATCTGGATGAAACGGCTGCCCAAGACTTGCTGAGGGGAGTCATGAAAATTCTTCTTATGCCAAGTGACCTTTCCGGAACTTGTGAAGAAACAGCCTTTCTTCTGAGTAGGATGGCTCCAGATTGTCCGCCAGGTTCCGACTTTTGGAAGGCTTTTTCACACGTCGTGCAGGTGGCCTTTGAAAAGGATCCCTTAGCAGATCAGTCGGGAGATCAGCTCTTAAAACGCCAGGTTCACCAGTT
>JBKXCY010000282.1:0-1643 GCA_046994005.1 Streptococcus sp. | reverse complement strand
TTGACAATGGCTTTTTCGCGAGTTTCAGGAGCGAGCCAGTCTGCTTTTTCTAAGCGATCCTTGTAGACCTCAATCATGGTCGCTACTTTATGCTCTACGTCTGCTTTCGCCTCTGGTGAGAATTTTTCTCCCGCATACCAGAGTCCAAGCGCTTGGCTATATGGTACTTCTGCTAATGACAAGGCCGCCTTTTCTTTTGGACGAGGTTCTGGAACACCTGCAATCGTACGACTATATTCACCAGCCAAGACACGGATTTCTTCGGTCAAGAATAAAGTCCAATCTACGGCTGCACCGAGTTTCAATCTTGCATGAATAGTTTCCCAGTTGGCTGCTGAATAGAATGTTGGTGCGAATTCCTTCCAGAAACGCTCTTCTGGAACGATGATTTTATCCGGAGTTTGTCCGATCACTTCTGTAAAGAAAGTATCGAGTGGCAATTCTGGAACCAAGGCCTTGAAATCTGCCCACTCATAAGGATGGTAGAGTTTGTTGTACTCGGATCTTTCTTCATTTGACAAGACATATTTGGCCAATTCTGCATCCGCCGCAATGACCTTATCCAGGATATCCTTGATTTCTGCCTCTGAGAATTCAAATTTAGGTAAGAGTTTTTCCATCATTTGGCGCCAGATAGCCAGTAATTCTGGGCCTTTTTCGTTACCTTCTTCATAGTAGGTTGTATCTGGCAAGATGAGAGCAAGAGACTCTCCCCACAAGACATTCATTTGGGCATTCATAAAGTCTGGTGACACGCTAAATGGCATGAGATTTGGTTTGCCAGCTAGTTCATAGGTGCCTAACTTGCTGGTATAGTCTTCAAAAGAAGACAGAGCCTTGATCTCATTGATTAAGGGCATGACTGGTGCCACACCAGCTGCTTCTCGCGCATCAAAATCTGCCACCATTTTGTGGTATTTGACAAAGTTTTGCAGAATGCTGTCTTCAGGCAGCTCTTCTCCTCGTTGCCATTTTCCAGTGATATCCAACATCAAGTTTTCGATATCTCGATCCAAGTCCATAAAACCACCGGTTGATGGTTTGTCATCAGGAATGACTGCTGTCTCAGCCCATTTCCCATTGACGTAATCATAAAAATCATCTTGTAAACGTACCATGATCTTCTCGCTTTCATTCTTTTGTAATAACCTTATCAAAAATAGGAACTTTTTTCAATGATTTCAAGTGATTTAAGTTAAATTATTTTATAAATTAACTTGACTTAATTTTTTTATTCATGTATATTAATATCAAAGGAGGAAACTCATGATTCAAATTGAAAACCTTCGTGTTGCTTATCAGCAAACGCTGGCCCTAGAGGATCTTTCCCTCACCATCCAGGGCCCGACTATCCTAGGCATTCTTGGCCCCAATGGGGCTGGAAAATCAACCCTAATCAAAGCCATGCTAGGACTTCTCCCTCATTCAGGAAAGGTCCTGCTTGATCAAAGAGATCTCAGCCAAGCTCTTCAGCGAGTAGCCTACGTCGAACAAAAAACAGCTATTGATTTCCACTTCCCCATCACGGTACGAGAATGTGTCTCACTGGGTCTCTATCCCCATCTTTCGATCTTCAAGAGAAAAAGCAAAGAGGATCTCCAAAAGGTGGAAAATGCCTTGAAACTTGTCAATCTTCTTGATCT
>JBKXCY010000281.1:0-1646 GCA_046994005.1 Streptococcus sp. | reverse complement strand
GGTGGGACGACGAAATCGAATTCTAACGAATTACCGATTTCTGTCCCACTCTCATAAAAAACTTCCCCAAGTTTCTACTTGAGGAAGTTTTTTTCGAAAGATTAGTCAATGTAGTGCAATTTTCCACGGAAGTCTTCCAGGTTTTGGTAGCCTTTTTCTTCCATGATAGCTTTGAGCTCCGCAGTGATGCGGTCAAAAGCTCCTACTCCTTCTTTATGCAGCGTCGTTCCGATTTGCACCATACTAGCCCCACAAAGGATATGCTCAAAAGCATCGCGACCAGTCAAGACACCACCTGTCCCCACAATCTGAATTTCTGGGTTCAGACGTTGGTAAAAGGCATGGACATTGGCGAGAGCCGTTGGCTTGATGTATTCTCCACCAATCCCACCAAATCCGTTCTTCGGACGGATCACCACGGATTCATCCTCAATGTAGAGGCCATTTCCGATCGAATTGACGCAGTTGACAAACTTGAGCGGGTATTTGTTAAAGATCGCTGCTGCTTGATCAAAATGAACGATATCAAAATAAGGTGGCAACTTGATCCCTAGAGGTTTTGTGAAATAGGCAAAGACCTCAGACAAGATCCGGTCAGTCGTATCAAAATCATAGGCGATCTGAGGTTTCCCAGGGACATTGGGACAAGATAGATTCAGCTCTGTCAAGCCTTTAAAGTCGCTGTCTTGCACCTTTTTCAAGATGGTATGAGTTTCTTCAGGAGACATGCCGACGAGAGATAAGAAGAAGGTCCGGTCAGGATCCGTTTCTTGCAACTCCAACAAGTAATTCAAATAATAGTCCAACCCTTGGTTAGGTAGCCCCATCGAATTGATCGAACCAAGCGGCACATCTTGGTAGCGTGGCTCTGGATTACCAGCACGGAATTCTAAGGTTGCTGTCTTGGTCACAAAGGTCCCCGCAGCTGAGTTCTTCACTTCTTCTAATTCCTCAGTGGTCATACAGGCTACACCTGCCGCATTCATCAAGCAGTTGTCAAATTCAAAACCAGCAATTTGCGTCTTTGTCGATACCATCTTGTACTCCTTTTTTGAAACACCACCAACAGAATTGTTCGGGATGCTCTCTATTTTCTTCTTTCATTATACCATCACTTGGAAGCTTCTGGACAATCAAAGCTAAAAATTCTTCCAAACATTCGGACTTTCCTAGTCGCGATAAAATTTTCAGAAAATTCAACTTTTTTCTTTACAAGCCAAAAAAAGTCTGCTATAATGATCCATGTAAAAAAACATGACATTGTTTGTCAACTGTCTCAAAGCCACTCCCCTAGCGGGTTTGCTGGTTTTCGTTTCATTCAAAAAGGAGAATTAACATGACAACTGCTAAAGAATATATCCAAAGCACTTTCGAAACTGTAAAAGCTCGCAACGGCCACGAAGCTGAATTCCTTCAAGCTGTTGAAGAGTTCCTCAGCACTTTGGAACCTGTTTTTGAAAAACATCCTGAATACATCGAAGAAAACATCTTGGCTCGTATTACAGAACCTGAACGCGTAATTTCTTTCCGTGTTCCTTGGGTTGACCGTGAAGGAAACATCCAAGTAAACCGTGGTTACCGTGTTCAATTCAACTCTGCTGTAGGTCCTTACAAAGGTGGTCTTCGTTTCCACCCAACTGTTAACC
>JBKXCY010000280.1:0-1660 GCA_046994005.1 Streptococcus sp. | reverse complement strand
TGCCGAAACCGATGATAAGGGTTTGTCCTTATCATCGGTTTCGGCAGATGCAATTTTATCGACGACATCCATCCCATCGATCACTTGTCCAAAGACAGTGTAGTTGCCACCATCAAGGGTTGGATTTCCACCATTTTTATAAGCATCGATGATCTTAGCTGGGAAGCGATCAGTCGGGAGCTTGCTAGAAATATCTTCCTTATTTTGGTTGATATAGAATTGACTACCATTGGTATTTGGACCAGAATTGGCCATGGCAAGAGCTCCACGAAGGTTGTAAAGGTATGGAGAATACTCATTCTCAAAACCAGTACCTGAATCTTTGGATTTGTCTTTGCCCTTCCAGATGGATTCACCACCTGTACCATCTCCCTTAGGATCCCCAGTTTGGATCATAAAGTTGTTAATAACACGGTGGAAAAGTAAGCCATTGTAGTAGCCTTCTTTTGCATGGGTCAAGAAGTTTTCAACTGCAAGTGGGGCATATTTAGGGAAGAGCTTCACAGTGATGTCGCCTTCTGTCGTTGTGATTTTAACCTCCGCTTCGTCTTCAGCCACGTCAGTTGAAAGTTGTGGGAAGACGGCATTTTCATTGGTCATGGCGTCGTTAAAATCTTTGCGCAGTTGTTCTAATTTCTTTTGTTCTTCTTCAATTTTCTTTTGATCTTTTTGACTAGAGCTAGAAGTTGCGGTCTGCTCTGTCTTTTCTTTGCTTGAGCTTGAAGAGTTAGCGTCAGTCTTATTGGACGAACAAGCTGTTAAAGCCAAGCCGGAAAATAATAGTAGTGCGATTAATTTTTTCATATTCTTCCTTTCCAACAAAGTTGTCTTTCTCTATTGTACCTTAATTTTGCGATACTTTCAAATTTAGACGGAAATCTCTCTTCACTTAAGTTGGTTAAAGATTGTAAATGCTTGATAAATCACTAATTAAGAAGGAAGTTGCGTAGAGATAGAAAATCCGGTATGATGGGAGGTAAGTTGTTTTGTTGGAAAACAAACGAATTCCCTCAAAAACTGTATCATGAATAGGAGGATACAAATTGGATTATAAAACTCTACGAAAAAACTATAGACTCTATATTAGATCTGCTGGCTTGTTGGCAATGCTTCTGATTGTTTGTATAGGATTATTGGTCAGAGATACCCTTCTTCAGACGGGTGGTCTCTTATTGGTCCTTGCAGGCTTGTTTTTATTCATCCAATGGATCAAGAAGAGCTACACTAACAAGTGCAACACCTTGCTGCATGTAGACTTAGATATAGCTTTTTGGCAGCAATACCTTCAGTTGAACAAGAATGTGAAAAAGCCCATTTTACAGATAGATATGAAGCTAACATCGGTCGCCTATTCTTTTATGATGGGAGATTTCGATGCTGTCATAAAGGAAGCTAGGGAGGCACTTAGTCAGAAGGAACTACCGCAGAAGTATAAGAACTTTTTTGAGAGTTATCTCATGCGATCAACGGTCCTGACAGATCCTGATTTGTCTAGAGAAGAGCTAGAGGCTCAGTTAAATGGATTGACCATTACAGACCCTACACTGGCTGAGAAAACAAAAGAGGTCTGTCTCGCTCTTTATGATTTAACCATTGCGCACCAAAGCAATGATTATTTTGAAGACTTAAGCAATGACTTCAAGTACCAGCAGTTGGAAAT
>JBKXCY010000279.1:0-1672 GCA_046994005.1 Streptococcus sp. | reverse complement strand
ATACTGTCATCATCGTTATCGGATCGGTTCCGATCGTCGTATTGTTCTCCTTGTTTGTGGCTTCTCAGACCTACCATCAAAATGCGATTGCGCGTTCCTTCTATCGTTTCGTCTTCTTCCTTCCAGTTGTTACAGGGAGTGTAGCGGTAACGGTTGTATGGAAATGGATCTATGATCCACTATCAGGGATTTTGAACTTTGTATTGAAATCTGGACATGTCATCAACCAAAACATTTCTTGGTTGGGGGATAAACACTGGGCTTTGATGGCCATCATCATTATTTTGTTGACCACTTCAGTTGGTCAACCGATCATCCTCTACATCGCAGCCATGGGGAATATTGATAATTCTCTCGTAGAAGCTGCGCGTGTGGATGGTGCGCAAATTTCGTTTTTGGAAGATTAAATTAAGCTTCTTCCAACAACTTTTATATCGCAATCATCACACCATCAACTCATTCCAATGTTTCGCCTTGATTCAATTGTTGACATCTGGTGGTCCGAACTACTCTACAAGTACACTTATGTACTACCTTTACGAAAAAGCCTTCCAATTGACTGAATATGGTTATGCCAATACAATCGGTGTCTTCTTGGCAGTCATGATTGCTATTGTCAGCTTTGCTCAATTCAAGATCCTTGGAAACGACGTAGAATACTAAAGAAAGGAGCCTCAGATGAAACCAACACAAAAGAAACCCATCACTGCCTTTACAGTGATTTCAACGATCATTTTGCTCCTTTTGACAGTCTTGTTCATTTTCCCATTTTATTGGATTTTGACAGGGGCCTTTAAATCTCAGCCAGATACCATTATGATCCCACCTCAATGGTGGCCAAAGACACCAACATGGAAAACTTCCAACAGTTGATGGTACAAAACCCAGCCCTACAATGGTTGTGGAATGGTGTCTTCATCTCCTTGCAACCATGCTTTTGGTGTGTATGACCTCTTCCTTGGCAGGTTATGTCTTGGCTAAGAAACGCTTCTATGGGCAACGAATTCTCTTTGCTATCTTTATCGCGGCCATGGCCCTTCCGAAACAAGTTGTCTTAGTTCCATTGGTACGGATTATTAACTTTATGGGAATCCATGATACCCTTGCAGCGGTTATTCTACCATTGGTTGGATGGCCATTCGGGGTCTTCTTGATGAAGCAATTTAGTGAAAACATCCCAACAGAACTCTTAGAATCTGCTAAGATCGATGGTTGTGGAGAGTTGCGAACTTTCTGGAGCGTTGCCTTCCCAATTGTCAAACCGGGATTTGCAGCCCTTGCCATCTTTACCTTTATCAACACCTGGAACGACTACTTTATGCAATTGGTAATGCTGACCTCTCGTCAAAACTTGACTATTTCACTAGGGGTTGCGACCATGCAGGCTGAAATGGCCACCAACTATGGCTTGATCATGGCTGGGGCAGCCCTAGCTGCAGTGCCAATCGTTACGGTCTTCCTCGTGTTCCAAAAATCCTTTACACAAGGGATTACCATGGGAGCGGTCAAAGGATAAGTCGTCTGCTTGGACAAACGATAGTTGTGTACAGATCGGTTTGCTAGGCTGAGAAGTATCGAAAGGATGAGAATATGATATTTGATGATTTAAAAAACATCACCTTTTACAAAGGAATCCACCCCAATCTGGATCAGGCCATTGACTTTCTCTATG
>JBKXCY010000278.1:0-1676 GCA_046994005.1 Streptococcus sp. | reverse complement strand
TTATCAGGTCAGTCTTATGGCTTGGCCTATGTAAATGGAGAGATAGCCTGTGTCTTTGCTGAACATCCAGCGGCGGAAATCACCCCTTCGATTTTATTCGAAATCGCAGAGATTTTTCCGCATTGTTTGGTCTTTGAAAAAGATGGCAAGATCTGTCTGCAAGAGGCCGGCCCAGAAGTGGTCACTAAAACAGAAGCCCTCTCAGCCCTGACGGATTTGATGACATTGGAAGATGGACGCTTGAAACTGTCAGGTTATAACCAGGAGGAGCTGCTTGAGCATGCTCAAGCCTATCCTTTCAACCATTCGTTCCGTTCAGAGAACCGGACGGCCATGATTTATATAGATAGAAAGTAGACAATGGACATTCAATTTTTAGGAACGGGAGCTGGGCAACCCTCAAAAGCCCGGAATGTATCGAGCTTAGCGCTCAAATTACTAGATGAGATCAATGAAGTCTGGCTCTTTGATTGTGGCGAGGCGACACAGAATCAAATTTTAGAAACGACCATTCGTCCGCGAAAGGTTAGCAAGATCTTTATCACTCACCTACACGGAGACCATATTTTTGGTTTGCCAGGTTTCCTCTCTAGCCGGGCTTTCCAGGCCAATGAAGAGCAGACGGATCTGGATATCTATGGACCAGTAGGGATCAAATCTTTTGTCATGACAAGTCTTCGCGTATCGGGTTCTCGCCTGCCTTATCGCATCCATTTTCATGAATTCGATGAAAACTCTCTAGGAAAAATTTTAGAAACTGATAAATTCACGGTTTATGCGGAAGCTTTGGACCACACCATTTTCTGTGTAGGTTACCGGATTATGCAGAAGGACCTTGAAGGAACACTGGATGCAGAGAAGTTGAAGGCGGCAGGAGTTCCTTTTGGACCGCTCTTTGGGAAAGTCAAAAATGGGCAAGACGTTACCCTGGAAGATGGCACCAAAATCATTGCAGCCGACTATATTTCAGCCCCTCGACCTGGTAAGATTATCACGATCCTAGGAGATACACGGAAGACAAATGCTAGTGTACGACTAGCAGTCAATGCGGATGTCTTGGTCCATGAGTCCACCTATGGCAAGGGAGATGAGAAGATTGCTAAGAAACACGGCCACTCGACCAATATGCAGGCGGCAGAAGTAGCGCGTGAAGCTGGAGCCAAGCGCCTTCTTTTGAATCACATCAGTGCTCGCTTCTTATCAAAAGACATCAGCCAATTGCGCAAGGATGCGTCCAGCATTTTTGAAAATGTCTATGTGGTCAAAGATCTAGAAGAAGTGGAGATCTAAGATGCGAACTATCATCATCACAGGAGCGAGTGGAGGCCTGGCACAGGAAATGGTCAAGCTCCTTCCTGAAGACCGGCTCATTCTCCTAGGGAGAAATCAAGAGAAACTGGAACAACTCTATGCTGACCATTCTCAAGCCGAATGCATCGGGATCGATATCACTGATTCCTCAGCCGTCCAAGATTTGGTAGAAGAGCTCTATCAGCGCTATGGGCAGATTGATATTTTGGTCAACAATGCTGGCTATGGGATTTTTGAGGACTTTGATCGCATTTCTGACCAGCAGGTGCGGGAAATGTTTGAGGTCAATACCTTTGCCCTCATGCAGCTTTCACGCTTGATGGGTGCGCACATGAAGGCAGTAGGCAAGGGGCACATTGTCAACA
>JBKXCY010000277.1:0-1706 GCA_046994005.1 Streptococcus sp. | reverse complement strand
CTGCAAATCCATTGACAAGGTATTCCAATTTTGGCTTGCCTGAGTCAGATGGGAATGGCACTTCTACTACTTCGACCTTACTTGCATCCAACAATTTAGCTTGGATACCGTTTTGTGAAGGCGCCCACAAGATAGTGTAAGAAGTTTGACCATTCGCAAAGTTTTGGATGTCTGCTCCACCATCGAATTGAGAACCATTCATCATCAAGCCGTCATCGATCCATTTAGAAGCTTTTTCCAAACCTTTGACAAATTTTGGATCATCTGTTGTATACTTGGTTACTTTTTCATCAGTAACAGAACCGCCATAAAGGTTGGCAATGAAGGCACGAGTTCCTTGGTCTCCACCTTGACCATTACTGAAGAGTGATCCTGGTGTATAACCTTTGTCTTTCAAAGCTTTCAATACTTTTTCAAAGTCGTCTGTTGTCCAGCCTTCTTTGACAAGATCCAACACGCCTGCATCTTTGAGCATCTTCTTATTCATCGCCATGTAGAATGGTGCTGAACTAATTGGATACATGTAAGCTGTATCACCTGCCTGCTGGTTGATGATATTATTATTGACATCTTTGACAAAATCTTCAGTAAAGAGATCGTTCAAATCAGCCAATTTTCCATTTTTACCATACTGAATGATCCGTCCAGGTGCATCAAAGAGTACATCGGAGCAGTTCTGCTTCAATAGCCGTTGTGATCTTTTCAGGACCTGACTTGAAGTCAATCGTTTCAAATTCACGTGGATATCTGGATTTGCTTTTTCGCTGCAATAATTGATTTTTCGAATTCGACACCATCTTCTGCTTTCTTGAGTAAAGACTGGGAAAGCCCACCAGGTAATTTCTGTTTTACCAGAATTTCCACCAGAAGATTCTGATTTTGATCCTCCGCCAGAGCCACAAGCTGCGAGTGCTAGAAGAGCTGCACCAGCTACCAACGAGCACAATACTTTTTTCATTTTCATGTGATTTCTCCTCACAATTTACGGTAAGATTACTCTTACAGGGGGTTATCCTCAATGAGGACGCCTATTCTTGTTCATGTTTCAGATTCGACTACTCTCTATTCGGTCTCCTCCTCCTTCAATCTACTGTTTTGTTTTCTCATTTTAAGGCTGCGACGAAGCGCTCTGTAATCTCTTTTGGTCGGGTAATGGCGCCACCTACAACGATGCCGCGAACACCGAGATCATGGATTTTCTTGGCCTGATCAGGTAGTGGATCTTGTTTCATGATGACATACTCCTGCCGGAGACTATGGATCAGTTCAAAATCTGGACCATCAACCTTTGGACTGTAGTCTGATAGCCGAAAGGGTTGTTCCGATAAAGTCCATCCCGCTTCGAAGCTGTCCAATCCTCTTCCAATAGGGAAATATCAGCCATCAAGAGTTGGTCTGGATATTTCTCTTTGACTTGATGGATAAAGTCACTAATCGAAAGTCCATCATGACGCGGCCGTTTGGTACAATCAAGCGCAATGACCGCGATATCCAAAGCTGCCAACTCATCGACTTCTTTCATAGTAGCTGTGATAAAGGGTTCTTCAGGTGGGTAATCGCGTTTGATAATCCCAATGATCGGCAACTTGGTCACTTCCTTGATTTCCTTGATATCTCGTACACTATTGGCTCGGATTCCGACAGCTCCACCCTGCTCAGCCGCTTTGACCAAGAGAGGAATGACTCCTCCTGCTTCTGTATAGAGC
>JBKXCY010000276.1:0-1710 GCA_046994005.1 Streptococcus sp. | reverse complement strand
GTACCAGTCTTTATGAGCAACACTTGACGCAGTTGCAGGAGCATATTCGAGCCAAAACGACCAATGTTCTAGAGCGCGTGCGTGTTGAAAATTCTAAAATCAAAGACTTTATCGAAAATCCAGAAGGTAATGACCGCATCGAAGTCATTCTGTCTTCGACGATGAGAGATTACATCCGAAATGATGAAACGGGCCGTGTGATCGAAGGGGATCCAACCAAAGATCTCTTTACCGTTTACCGCATGGTCTTCCTCCGTGAACATGGAGCTCAGACAGAGATCATTAAGAATTCAGAAGTCGTTAGTGATCATTGTCCGAACTGTGGTGCGCCATTGACGATTGATTCAATCGACAAGTGTGAATATTGCCAAGCATCCTTGAAGCACAATCCAAAAGATTGGGTCTTGGATGTCTACGAAGTTGTGGATGAAATTGAATTCTACAGATAGGAGAATGTATGGGATTTATTAAAGCAGCCCTTTCAGCGGGCATTTCAAGTTTTCAAGATAGTAAATTTAAGGAAGCCATTACCTTGCCAGAAGCTGTTCCAGCAACAGCTTTGGCCATTAAGGGACAGCTCTTGACCAAAGATCCAGATGGGCGCTCTCGTCAGAGCAACCAAAATACAGGTCTATTGACAGATGGCTCTGTTGTCATTGTTCCTCAAGGCTATGTTGCTCTCTTGGTCAATAATGGAACGTTTCTAGGAGACCTTCTAGAAGCAGGGAGCCACGAATGGCAAGCCGGTGAAAATGCCTGGTTGTTTGAAAAGGGGGGCGTTAAAGGAACGTGGGATCAGTTCAAGAATCGTTTCTCATTTGGAGGCCAAGTGGTCACCCAACAAGAAATTATTTTTGTGCGGATGCAACCTTTTACAGGGAATAAATTTGGAACTCAAAATCCAGTCGAGTACTTTAGCGACCGTTACCAACAGCTTCTTAGCATTCGATTTTATGGTCTCTATGATGTTAAAGTAGCTGATCCTGTACTCTTTTACGTCAGTGCAGTTAGTCGCCAAATTACGGCAGACAAACCTTTTACTTTGGAAGATGTGGCTCAGGGAACCTTGCGCCAAAACTTAGCACCAAAGATTGCAGTGGCTATTTCAAAATATACGGCTGAAAATAAGGCGGATATTTACAATATCAATGCGGACCAAGACGTCTTCAATGAAGTAGCAAAACGCGAAGTCAATAAAACGTGGACAGAATTATATGGTATCGAATTAACCAATGTCCTCATCGAAGATTTGAGCTACGATGCAGACAGTATGGCCAAGGTCAATAAACTGGACAGTGAATTGGCAGCGATGAAGTACAATACCATTGAAATCGAAGAACGTCGTGCTCGCAATGAAGCCTTGGTCGCAGCCGCTAAAAATGAAGGTGGCAATGGCATGAACATGATTATGGGGATGAACTTGGGTCAAGCCCTTGGTAATGACCTTCAAAAACAAGCCTCTCCAGCTCAAGACAAGCCACATACCTTCTACATTGAAGTAGATGGAAAATATGTCCATGTCACCAAAGATGCGGATGGCAATATTGTGCCTGTGGACCAATAAGGAATAGTGAAGATGGAGTTGGAGTTATAGAGATTCTAAGGACTCGTTCCTGCAATCGCTCTCCACCTTCTAGCCTTCCTAAAAAGAGAAAATTGCTGTTTGAGAAAAATCAAATAGTGTGTTACAATAAAGAGTAATCTATTTTT
>JBKXCY010000275.1:0-1714 GCA_046994005.1 Streptococcus sp. | reverse complement strand
GGATTTCATGGAGAAAGCGACCATGAGGTAAGGGAAGAGCGAACTAACGGAGCTTCCAATCAGGGCATTTAATACCAACCAGTAGAAGAAGTTGCTAGTCGGGATTAAGAGCATGGCTACCCCCAGAATCCCTGCTCCGACAACAATCGTAAGCATCAAGCGTCGATTGCGATCGGATAACCGTGTGGTCAAACTTGGGATCGTCAGGGAGAATGGGAGACTGATCAGGGTGAACACGGAGGCCAGTAGTCCAGATTCAACCTTTGAAAGGCCAGCTTGAACAGCCATGGTCGGAAGCCAAGTCATACTTGTGTAGAAAAGCAGTGACTGCAAGCCTCCAAAAATCATGATAGCCCAAACATATTTATTGGTATACCACTTGCTACTAGATTCCGTAGTAGCCGTCTTTTTTAGATGGTGGTTGTAGCGAAGGTTAGGAATCCAGATGACCAAAGCAAGAGCACACA
Organism: Streptococcus sp.; assembly: GCA_046994005.1. Lineage (GTDB taxonomy): Bacteria > Bacillota > Bacilli > Lactobacillales > Streptococcaceae > Streptococcus. The sequence continues at coordinate 1,247 of JBKXCY010000275.1, read as the reverse complement.
AGGCTGTCAAGATGTTGACCAAACCTTGCCAAGAAGTGGCTTTGGTGATCGGAACAGCGACAGAAGAGGCGATCGCTGTGGACATCCCCATAGAAGTGATGTACAAAGTGGTCAGAATGCCTAGTTGGCGGGGTCTGTTCGCTTGAATCAGGCTTGGAAGCAGCACATTGAGAAAGGCGATGCCAGCTCCAATCAAGATGGTTCCCAGATAGAGAAAGGGAAGATTGATAATCCGAATGGCAGATCCGATCGTAATCACGATCAAAACTAGGAAAAAGAGGCGCTCAATCCCCAACCTTTTAGCAAATTGAATCGCAAATGGTGAGAAAATGGCAAAGGTGAGAAGTGGTAAGCTAGTCAATAGTCCCAGAGAGCTCACATCTACCCCCAAACTAGCAGCGATATCAGACAAGACCGTCGGAAGCGTAGTAAATGGTGTTCGTAAAACAATCCCAAGCATAATGATGCCCGGGATGAATAGCATAGAATGTGTTTTTTTCATAAATCCTCCTCAGACAAAAATTCCCTTCATTATAACATAGATCGAGCATAAATTGGAGTATTTGTACAAATGAAGGAGAAGGACCGTAGTTCTCACTGTCGTTCGAACTGCGTCAACGTACCTAGTTCGTCTACGCCCTATTGGACTTGCTCACTAAGGTACGTAGAAAAAACCACGGTTTTTGGTGGCTTTATAGGAGATTATATGAAAAAGTTTAGGTTTCTATCAACAAGTTGGGGGTCTTTATTTGATGGTTTTATTATAAGGCGGTTTATTAAAAACTTAAGAAAAGGCGCTGACCGAAAGAATCGGTCTAAAGTCTGAGACGTCTTTATTCACGAAGAAATCAATGCCGGTTTTGTTGAGTTCGTTGACTCGCAACATGAATTTTGTTTTGATTTGAACAAGTGGGCTTCCGAAATTTTCAAGTGCAATCAAACCTTCCAGGGCTTTTAGGACCTGCTTGGCACGGTAGATCCCTTCCTTGTCATTTAAGCCAAGGAGGGCGTAGACCTGCATGAATTCCAATTGCATGGAAATACTGGTGTTTAAAATCGGTTTGCGCTTGCGAAGCTGGTTAATCGATTGAAGAAAATTCAGAGCTTCTAAGTAGAGTTCTTTTTTAAAAAGATAGTTGGCTAGATTTAACAGTAAAGAGGCCAATGCATTGGCAGAGTAGGCAGAATAACTGCTTTCAAAAAGTTCCAAGGATTCCTTTCGAATCTTAGCGACGACTTCATAGGGC
>JBKXCY010000274.1:0-1721 GCA_046994005.1 Streptococcus sp. | reverse complement strand
AAGAAGAAAGTTTCACCAATCACAATCATTATCGGACTCTTTGTAGTTGGTATTGTTGCAAGCTTCTTCGGAATCATGTAAAAAGAGTAAGAGTTTAGCAAAGCTGAACTCTTTTCTTATGCTATAATAAAGGTACTACAATCAAAAAGCGAGATAGATATGGCACAATCACTAAACAAAACAGTTGAACTGCATACAACAGGCGTTTCCTACATGGCTATCGGAGGGAAAGTCGGTAAATTTCTAATCGGAGATGTGGCTCTTGAATTCTACCCAGATGTCAATGTCGAGCAATACATTCAAATTCCATGGACTAGCATCACACAAATCGGTGCAAATGTCTCAGGAAAGAGAATTAGCCGCCACTTTGAAGTGTTGACAGATAAGAGCAAATTCCTCTTTGCTTCTAAAGATTCTGGGAAAATTCTAAAGATTGCTAGGGAACACCTTGGCAATGAAAAAGTCGTCAAACTACCAACTCTCATTCAAACTATTGGCGCTCGACTCAAAGGTTTATTTGCCAAAAAATCATAATTTTTGTATAATATAACAGACGGATAAGTACTAGCTAGACCCTTACAGAAAGCCTGCGGTTGCTGCGAGCAGGTAGGGTTAACCTACGAAATTCTACCGTTTCTAATAATTAAAAACATAAACAAGTGCACTCCTGTGAAGTTGGATGGAACCGTGGCCTATGTCACTCCAACACTTTCACTGGAGTGTTTTACTTTTTGGAGGAACTTATGTTAGATGTAAAACGTATTCGTAACGACTTCGATGCCCTTGCCGAAAAATTGGCTACACGTGGTGTCGCTGCTGAAACTTTAAATGAACTTAAGGAGCTTGATGTTAAACGTCGTGAACTTCTTATCAAATCTGAAGAACTCAAAGCTCAACGTAACATTGCTTCAGATGGTATCGCTCAAGCTAAGCGTAACAAAGAAGATGCTTCCGAACAAATCGCAGCAATGCAAAAAGTCTCTGCAGAAATTAAGGAAATTGATGCAGAACTTGCTGCTATCGATGAAAAGCTTAATGCCATCGTTGTGACACTTCCAAACACACCAAATGACTCTGTTCCTGTAGGTGCTGATGAAGATGAAAACGTAGAAGTTCGTCGTTGGGGAACACCTCGTGACTTTGATTTTGAAGTTAAAGCTCACTGGGATCTTGGGGAAGACCTTGGTATCCTAGATTGGGAACGTGGTGCCAAAGTCACTGGTTCTCGCTTCCTTTTCTACAAAGGACTTGGGGCAAAATTGGAACGTGCGATCTACAACTTCATGTTGGATGAGCACGCTAAAGAAGGTTACACTGAGATGATCACACCTTACATGGTTAACCACGACTCAATGTTCGGTACTGGTCAATATCCAAAATTCAAAGAAGATACTTTCGAGCTTGACGGTACTGACTATGTCCTTATCCCAACAGCCGAAGTTCCTTTGACAAACTACTACCGTGGTGAAATCCTTGACGGTAAAGAATTGCCAATCTACTTCACAGCTATGAGCCCTTCATTCCGTTCAGAAGCTGGTTCAGCTGGTCGTGATACACGTGGTTTGATTCGTCTTCACCAATTCCACAAGGTTGAAATGGTCAAATTCTCAAAACCTGAGGACTCATATGATGAGTTGGAAAAAATGGTAGTTAACGCTGAAAACATCCTTCAAAAACTTAACTTGCCATACCGTGTCATCACTTTGTGTACTGGCGATATG
>JBKXCY010000273.1:0-1723 GCA_046994005.1 Streptococcus sp. | reverse complement strand
ACTGTTGGAATGAAAAAGAGCAGGGCAATTCCTCCAAAAATCACACGTTTTTGTAAATCTTTCGTCATCATCTTCTCCTAAACACCACCAAATCTCCGATGGCGATGGCTATATTCTACTATGGCACTTCGTAGTGCTTCCTCTCCAAAATCTGGCCACATCACATCTGTGAAATACAACTCACTATAAGCAGCCTGCCAAGGAAGGAAATTACTTAAACGGATCTCTCCGCTGGTACGGATAATCAAATCTGGATCCCTTAGGACACGTGGCAAACTCTCAGTATAGAGATAATCTGCGATCATCTCTTCTGTGATATCTTCTGGACTGAACTTCGCATCCAAGACCTCTTGGGCGATCTGCTTCACGGCCTGAGTGATCTCTGCACGTCCACCATAATTGAGTGCGAAATTCAGGATCAAGCCTGTATTGAGATGGGTCATCGCTTCTGCTCTTTCCAAAGCCTCCAGCGTTTCTTTTGGTAATTTCTTTGTATCACCGATCATTTGAATCTTGACATTGTTGCGATGCAATTCGGGGACAAAACGATCATAAAACTCGACCGGCAAGTGCATGATGAACTTGACTTCATCTTCAGGGCGTGTCCAGTTTTCCGTAGAAAAGGCATAGACAGTCAGGACCTGAACCCCCATATTTTTTGCTGCAATCGTCACTTCTTGGAGAGCTTCCATCCCTGCCTTATGACCGAAGACGCGCGGTTGCATCCGCTTTTTCGCCCAGCGACCATTGCCATCCATAATGATCCCAATGTGTTTCGGGACTTCTAAAGGTATCTCGATTTTTTCTTTTTTCTTAAAACGAAACATGTTTTTCTACCTATTTCAATATTTATCGCTTCATTATACCATAAATCCCCATAAAATAGGGACTCTGGCCTCTATTTTGAACCAGCAGGACTTTCCTTCATCGCACAGTCCCATTTGCCCACCAAAAAAGAGGCTCTTGCCTCTTCTTTGATGATTATTCTTCGATGGCTGAATCGACATCTGAGCTAGCACCTTCTGTAGCAGTAGCTGAAATCCCTTCTGATACAGGAAGAACTGTTTTGATCGCTCCCAATTCAAAGGTCAGGTAGACACCATCAACATCCAAGACAACGGTCTTGCGATCTGTATCGACTTCATCGATGGTTCCGTACAAGCCACCAATCGTGATGACTTCATTTCCTTTTTGAAGTTTATTCAAACTTTCCATCCGTTTTTGGTACTGTTTCTTTTGGCTACGGCTCATAAAGTACATCAAACCGACCATAAGAACGAGCATAATTAGCAAACTTCCGCCTTGCATATGTTTCTCCTTTAATTTTCATATATGCTATACTATATCAAATTTCGCCCGTCTTTTCAAGTTTTCCCATCCTCTTCAAGCAAAATCAGAGTCCAGTCTCATAGAGGAGGCAAGTTTTGCTGAAAAAGAAAAAAACCACGAAAAGTGGGCTACTGACTAGTCAATCGTAATGCCATACTTTTCATGATTCTCATCATACCAATCAATCAAGGCCAAAGCCGTTTGATAGGTAATATTTTTGATTTTACTCGTTCCCTTCGTCAAAGTCGCCAAGCTCATTTTGCTGATGTTTGTTTCAGTTGCGACACGATAGCTCGTCAAGCGACCGTCAACCATCAGTTGAACAACGGCTTCCACTTTTCTGTATTCGGGAGTTGAGTAGATATCAATTGTATTGCTCATCTTACTTCCATTC
>JBKXCY010000272.1:0-1733 GCA_046994005.1 Streptococcus sp. | reverse complement strand
GGGCAAGGGTGTCTTTATCTGGATGAGCTCAAACTCTTCTTCGGAGCAGATCTTTCTTGGGGAGTAGACCTCTTGCCTTTCACACGGAAAATGCGACTCATTCCTTCCTTGGTTCAGGATGATAAGAAGGCTTATTTAAAAGGAGCTGATTTTCTGGAGACACTCTTGCAAGATGGTATTCAAGTTGTTGTCAGCCACGACCCGCAAGATCGGATTGAAAGGATTTTAAATGAAAAAAACAGTCTTTCTGAAAACCTTTATTGAAACCAGATGGTGCCACCGATTCCGTTCAAAAGAGGCCTTGAAGCGATACCAAGATAAGCAATTGGCACGCTACCATGCATTTATCACTTCTCAATCTCCCTATTTTCAAACCCATTCTCCCGAATCCTTTGGAACCATGGATAAATCGTTTATGATGACACATTTCAATGAACTCAATACCCTAGGGGTGGATCGAGATCAGGCTTTAGAAATGGCGATTCGCGGAGAACAGACGCGAGATTTTACTGAGATGAATGGAGAAGTAGCAGTAGGCTTGTCTTCTGGGACTTCAGGCCACCGAGGAGTTTTTGTCACCACAGAAAAAGAAAGAAGTATGTGGGCTGCAGCGATTCTAGCTAAGATGCTACCGAAAGGAAAACTGTTTGGTCATCGCATTGCCTTTTTCTTACGAGCGGACAATGAACTCTATCAAACCATTAATTCAGGCCTTATTCGCTTGGAATATTTTGATATTTTCAAGGATAGCAAGGAGCATTTAGAGCGACTCAAAGACTATCAACCAACCATTGTGGTCGCACCAGCTTCGACTTTGATTGAGTTAGCTAACTATGTCAGCAATCAGCAACTTGCGATTCAACCTGTCAAGGTTGTTTCTGTCGCAGAGATCCTAGAAGATCGAGATGCTCAGACAATCGCCAAGGCCTTTCAACTAGACAAGGTTGATCAGGTCTACCAAGCGACAGAGGGATTTTTAGCTTGTACCTGTTCAGAAGGCAATCTACATCTCAACGAAGATATTTTGTATGTCGAAAAAGAGTATCTTGATGATAGCCGCTTTTATCCGATTATTACGGATTTCAAACGAACCAGTCAACCCATCTATCGCTACCGCCTCAATGATATTTTGGTGGAAGAAAAGTCTCCTTGCCCTTGTGGTTCCGTCTTTACTCGAATCGCAAAGATCGAAGGACGATCGGACGATATCTTCTATTTCAATAAAGAAGATGGCAGTAGCCAGATGATCTATCCGGATTTTATTCGACGGTGCATTCTCTTTGTCGAAAATATTCAGGACTATCAAGTAACTCAGTTGGCAGATGGATCCATTACCATTGCCTTGAGTCACCGGACAGAGTCTATGGAGCAAGCGATCTTTGCTCAATTTGAACTCTTAGCTCAGCAAAAACAATTCATTCTCCCAAGTATTCAATTTATCGATTACCAATGGGATCCAACACGTAAATTAAAACGTGTTCAACGACTTCAATAAAAGGAGAATCCTATGACTACTGTAAAAAGACATTTGCAAATTAAAGGCTATGGAACTGCGCTTCCAGCTCATACCGTAACTTTCAAAGACCAGACTCGTTACCGCGTGAAAGAAGGAGAAGAAACACAGATTGATCTTGCAGCGCGTGCGATTGAATCGGCTTTAAACCATGCGGGGCTTGAAATGGCAGACATCGACTGCCTGGTTTCGGCTAGTGCGGTTGGTGTTCAGCCCATCC
>JBKXCY010000271.1:0-1742 GCA_046994005.1 Streptococcus sp. | reverse complement strand
TGCCAATGCAGCTTATACTCTGTCAGAGGAAGAAGTTTTGGCTAAATACCATGATCAATTCCGTGTCAAGAAAGATATGCCAGCGGCCTTTGCGGAACTTCAGGGAGATTACCTCTATATGCTTACAACACCTAGTCGTGAAGTATTGGAACAAATGATTCATGACTTTGGTCAACGCCGATCATAAGATAACAACCGGTAGGATAGGATCCTATCGGTTTTTTTATATGTATAGCAAAGGAAGAAGAGAAAAGATTGTGAAATATTGTATTTGGATTTTAAAAAGCTTATAAAACCTTCTTCCAAGGAATAAAGTTTGTGAAATCATATGAGCATTATTTTTGACAGTGCTTTCATTTTTGGCTAGAATGAAAGAGAATGAATAAATGCTAAGAAAGGCGAAATGATGGCAACATTAGATAAAAGTCTCTTATTGGAAATGTTCCGTAAAATGGAAGAAATCCGTCGCATGGACTTAAAAATTGCACAGTTAGTAAAAAAAGGGAAAGTGCCAGGAATGACGCACTTTTCTGTTGGGGAAGAAGCGGCTAACGTTGGAGCTATGTTGGCTTTAAACAATGATGATTTGCTGACATCTAACCACCGTGGTCACGGACAAGCCATTGCTAAAGGAATCGATTTGAACGGCATGATGGCTGAAATCCTTGGGAAATATACTGGTACTTGTAAAGGGAAAGGCGGCTCCATGCATATTGCTGACCTGGATGCCGGTAACCTTGGTGCCAACGGGATCGTCGGTGGCGGTATGGGAATTGCCGTAGGTGCAGCCCTTACTCAGCAAATGAAAAAAACTGGTAAGATTGTTGTCTGCTTCTTTGGGGACGGTGCAACCAACGAAGGTGTCTTCCACGAAGCAGTGAATATGGCTTCCATTTGGAATCTTCCAGTTATTTTCTACTGTATCAACAACGGTTACGGAATTTCAGCAGATATCAAGAAAATGACCAATGTGGAGCATATCCATGAGCGTAGTGCTGCTTACGGCATTCCTGGTATGTTTATTCCTGATGGGAACAACGTTATCGATGTCTATGAAGGATTTAAGAAAGCAGTCGATCACGTCCGCTCTGGTAAAGGCCCTGTCTTGATCGAGAGTGTCACCTATCGTTGGCTTGGTCACTCATCTTCAGACCCTGGTAAATACCGGACCCGTGAAGAAGTCGAAGAGTGGAAGAAGAAAGATCCAATCGAAAACCTTCGCAAGTATCTCCTTGAAAATGAGATTGCGAGCGCAGAAGAATTGGATCAGATCCAAGAAGAAGTAAAAGAAGCAGTGGAAGCTTCAGTGAAATTTGCGGAAGAAAGCCCATTCCCTCCACTCGAATCAGCTTTCGAAGATATTTACGCAGACTAAGGGGGAGTAGAGAATTATGGAAACTAAATTAATGTCTTTCCGCGATACCATTATCCTTGCTATGTCTGAGGAAATGCGTCGCGACGAAAACGTATTGTTGATGGGGGAAGATGTCGGAGTGTTCGGTGGAGACTTCGGAACTTCAGTAGGAATGCTTGAGGAATTCGGTCCAGAACGTGTCCGTGACTGTCCGATTTCTGAGGCTGCGATTTCAGGTGCAGCAGCAGGTGCAGCCATGACTGGACTTCGCCCAATCGTTGATATGACCTTCATGGATTTCTCAGTGATTGCCATGGATGCTATCGTTAACCAAGCTGCTAAGACTCGCTACATGTTTGGTGGGAAAGGTCAAGTCCCAATGACAATC
>JBKXCY010000270.1:0-1748 GCA_046994005.1 Streptococcus sp. | reverse complement strand
GTCTTGCTCGACAATCCAAAAACAATTGAGAGGCTAGGACTTTTGTCCTAGCCTCTTTTTAGTGGTGATTAAATTTCATAGCCCATGAGGAGCCCGCCTTCTTCGGCATAGAAACTACATAGTCCGGAAGTAGGAAGGACTTCGATGTTTGCACGGGCAAATTTTTCACGGACCAATGCAGAGAATTGCTCGATAAATTTTTCATTGTTGCGGTGGGCAATGGTAATATGGCCGCCATTATAGCCTGCCTTGATTAATTCATCAAAAGCTGCCTTGATCGCTTTCTTTTGGCCCCGTGCTTTTTGAAGCAACTCGAGGGTACCCGTCTTACTAGCTTCCCCAACCATACGGATATTGAGGAGCCCGACAACAGTCCCGATCAATTTGCTGAGACGCCCATTTTTGACCAGATTATCAACCTTGGCCAAAACAAAGAGCAACTTGGTTTTAGACTGATAAGTCGTGATCACATCGACCACTTGATCAAAATCGAGACCTTCAGCGACCAACTGGTTGAGCTTGCGAACGATCAGGTCCACCTCGCCCCCAGCTGACAAGCTATTAATGACGTGGATATTGGTATTCGGATGCTCTTCTAGATAAATCTTCTTAGCGACCTCAGCACTATTGTAGCTACCTGAAAGGGTTCCTGTGATGGTGACAACGACGATATTATCTGCCCCTTCAAAAGACTTCATGTAGTCATCAGGACTCGGACAGGCAGACTTAGATGCAGTCGCAGTCGCATACATCTCCTCCATCATCTGATCGATATTGAGTTGGGCATCATCTGTATAGATGGTATCACCCACTTGGATGGTCAGTGGGACACTGACAAACTCCGTATCTGGTGCCAGGTTGTCCAAAGAGCGGTAGTCACAGCCTGAATCCGCAATAATTTTCCATTTCATCAGTTCATACCTCATAATTGTATAAAAATGTACATTGACAAGTAGTTTGTCTTCTTTTACAATTATATCATGAAGTACAATGCTATCCAAGCAGATATCATCAGGTGAGACAGATAGAAAGTAAATGTTATGGCAGAAAGAAAAATATCCGAGAAATCCTTGGAAAATCTCAAACGATTTAACCAAGAAAACAATGCGATTACACGAGAATCCATCGAAATCTCTCTCCTGCAACTATTGGAGAAAAAAGATCTGAAAAAGATCACCATCTCTGAGCTGGTTCAGCGTGCTGGGGTCTCTCGCGCGGCTTTTTACCGCAATTATGGATCAAAAGAAGAGATTCTAGAGTCTATCTTTCAATCTAGTATCGCAAAGATTACCAAGTCTTTAGATGGCTACAACCTCAAGACAGACCTCTACCAAGTCTGGGTCTATATTTTTAAGGAAGTTAAGAAAGAAGCCAAGATTATCAGCCTGGCCATTGATTACAATTTCGAGCGCCTCTTGACCAAGGCAGTCTATGACTTTTTAGAAAAACGAAATGGCAGCTCATCAAATGGCGCTGGCAGCTACCTCAATTCTTTCTGGAGCTCAGCTATTGTCTCTGTCATCTCCAAGTGGATCAAGGATGGCATGAAGATCCCAGCTGAAAAAATCGCTACGTTAGGTCTCCCCCTCTTTCCACAAAAGAAGAAGTAATCACCACCGATAGGTGGTTTTAAAGTAAACTGCCCCTCTCCATAACTAGCCCAAATGAATAGATAGAACTATACATAGATTATTCAAAGGACAAGAACGATGATCGAAGAACGAATTCTTGCTGCTAAGCAGTATGTT
>JBKXCY010000269.1:1186-1750 GCA_046994005.1 Streptococcus sp. | reverse complement strand
AGTCTTAAAAGAAGCCCTTCGCTTACTTGGTGTCGATGCACCTGAGAAAATGTAATTTCTTATCTATGATGGATAAGTAGAACATCTCTTATGGGAGTGAGAGGAGAAACTAAATGCGATTCAATTTAGTTCTTTCTCACTCCTTTTCTCATGTCCAATGCCCTTCATTCTCTACATTTTCAGATTCTTTATATACAGGAGAAATCTATGAATCAAACCGTTTACATCTTAATCCTCATCAGTTTAGTGGTTCTCTTTTTATTTAACAAGTACGAAAGAGAAAAACTACAACGGCTCTTACAAGAGCAACTCTTGAAAGATCAAGCTTTCAAAGATAGCATCAAGGAAAAAATCCAAGAGACCGACAATATCAACGATGTCATCCATGCCATCAATAAAGACTATCGATTGGGACTCCTACTTGCTAAAGAAATCACAGAAAAATTAAAATAAGCCATAGAAGAGGAGTCATATAAAATGTGACTCCTCTTCTATTCAGTCGCAACAAATAAGAGGCTGGGACAAAAGTCCTAGCCTCTCAATTATTTTTGGATTGTCGAGCAA
>JBKXCY010000269.1:0-1176 GCA_046994005.1 Streptococcus sp. | reverse complement strand
TGGGACGACGAAATCGAATTCTAACGAATTACCGATTTCTGTCCCACTCTCTTTATTCTTTAGGAGGCTTTTGTATCCTATTTTTGATAGGTTTTCACGACCCAATTGACCCCTTCATCTGCCGTGATGGTATAGACAGGATTCTCAGTCGTTTCATAAAAGGTCATCGAGAGAGTTTTACCATCCACGAATACTTCAATTGAGTTGGTATCGCGAATGATCGAAAAATGATGATCTTTTTCAGCATCCAACTGAATCCATCTCGATTGAAATGCTGGATTTTCTTTTCCAGAAATGGGGTGCCCAAATTGGTCTCGACTTATGCTAAAGCGTTTTTGAGAGGCGTCATAAACCAATTGCAAGACACTATCAGGATCAGTTTCCTCGCCATAACCAAGGATAAAGGAGCGACCCGGTTTGGCATCTAGCTCAAACAAGGTTTGTTTCCCTCTAGCTGGGATAATGATTTGATTGCCCTTAACAATGGTTTCTGATGCATGCTCCACAAGAAAGTGTTCTTTCACTGACTCAGGTAACTCCTGAACCAATCGTCCGTCTTTCAAGGACAATTTTCTTGGAAGAGTCATACTACCTGCCCACCCATGAGCTAAATCATGACTGGGGATAGACCGGTGCCACATTTGCATCCAGGCAACCATGTATCGTTCGCCATTTGGTCCTTGACAAGTTTGAGGGGCATAGAAATCCAAACCACCATCCATTTCATCATAGGAATCGACATGAAAGCGCCCTGTTTCCCAATTCATGTCACCGATAAAAGCAACTGTCGAATTTAAGTTCCAGTATTTTTCTTGCTGCCTTTCCATTTCAATGGGAGACAGGATCAAGACCCATTTACCATCTAAAGGGAAGAAATCGGGACACTCCCACATAATCCCTTGCCCTTTTTCACCTTCTAGAAGGACTGATGTAAAGTCCCAATCTACTAGATTACTTGATGCAAATAGGAGAATTTGACCTCTTTCGTCTGGTGTCTTAGAAGCAACGACAGCGTAATAGTTTCCTTGATATTCAAATACTTTAGGATCACGAAAATCTGCAATATCTGCGATCCCCTCAATATGTTGAGCATGGATTACTGGATTAGTAGGCAACTTTTCAAAGGTAATGCCATCTGTCGACACCGCAAGACACTGAGTCTCTTCCCGCTTTTCC
>JBKXCY010000268.1:0-1751 GCA_046994005.1 Streptococcus sp. | reverse complement strand
CTGGACTTTGGTTGAATCTAACAATATTGCCCGTGAACGTCAAGAAACCTTTGTCGGTTTTGAAAAATCAAAATATGCTGATGGTTCTTACTTTGACAAATACGTTACAGGCCAATACGTTCCTAAATCTGACCGTATCAAAGAACTTTTCGATGGCCACTTCATCCCACAAGCCAAAGATTGGGAAGAACTCCGTGAACTCGTTAAGAAAGATGGACTCTACCATCAAAACCGTTTAGCTGTTGCGCCAAATGGCTCAATCTCTTACATTAACGACTGTTCGGCTTCTATCCATCCAATCACACAACGTATTGAAGAACGTCAAGAAAAGAAAATCGGAAAAATCTATTATCCAGCCAACGGTCTTTCAACAGACACAATTCCTTTCTATACCTCAGCCTACGACATGGACATGCGTAAAGTTATCGACGTTTATGCCGCTGCGACTGAACACGTTGATCAAGGTTTGTCATTAACCCTGTTCTTGCGTAGTGAGTTACCAAAAGAAATTTACGAATGGAAAACAGAAAATAAACAAACAACTCGTGACCTTTCTATCCTTCGTAACTACGCCTTTAACAAGGGAATTAAATCAATCTACTACATCCGTACTTATACAGATGACGGTGAAGAGGTTGGTTCTAACCAATGTGAAAGCTGTGTCATCTAAGATGGTGATTTAACGATAACAACCTCACTACCCTTATTTACAAAATGCATTAAAAGGTCGGTTCGCCGACTTTTTTAATAGATCAACTCAAAAAACTATATCATGATTTTGAATTATGATAAAATAGTAACGATATCAATAAAGAAAGAGGTTTCTAATGGAAACTTACTACAAAGCCATTAACTGGAATGAAATCGAAGATGCGATTGATAAATCTACTTGGGAAAAATTGACGGAACAATTTTGGCTAGATACACGTATCCCACTTTCAAATGACCTTGATGACTGGCGTAAACTTTCAGCTGAAGAAAAGGATTTGGTTGGAAAAGTTTTCGGTGGTTTAACCTTGCTAGATACCATGCAATCTCAAACTGGTGTTGAAGCCATTCGTGCAGACGTCCGTACACCTCATGAAGAAGCTGTATTGAACAACATTCAGTTCATGGAATCTGTTCACGCGAAATCTTACTCTTCAATCTTCTCAACTTTGAATACTAAATCTGAAATTGAAGAAATTTTCGAGTGGACTAACAGTAACGAATACCTCCAAACCAAGGCGAAAATCATTAACGATATCTATGAAAATGGAACGCCTCTTCAGAAAAAGGTTGCTTCAACATATCTTGAAACATTCCTTTTCTATTCAGGGTTCTTCACTCCACTCTATTATCTTGGTAATAACAAGCTGGCTAATGTCGCTGAAATCATTAAGCTCATTATCCGTGACGAATCTGTTCACGGAACTTATATTGGCTATAAATTCCAACTAGGGTTCAACGAATTACCTGAAGAAGAGCAAGAAAGTTTCCGTGAATGGATGTATGATCTCCTCTACCAATTGTATGAAAATGAAGAGCTCTACACTAAATCTCTTTATGATGGTGTTGGATGGACTGAGGAAGTCATGACTTTCCTACGTTATAACGCCAACAAGGCTCTCATGAACCTGGGACAAGATCCACTCTTCCCAGATAGTGCGAACGATGTTAACCCAATCGTTATGAATGGTATTTCTACAGGAACATCTAACCACGACTTCTTCTCTCAAGTTGGTAATGGTTACCTTCTAGGTACTGTGGAA
>JBKXCY010000267.1:0-1754 GCA_046994005.1 Streptococcus sp. | reverse complement strand
CCAATCATAGGCAGCGCGTGCATAATAGGTCGAGGCATAGGCATAGCCCACAACTTTCCCATCCACTTCTGCGACCAAATAAGGAAATTTGGTCAGCGTTTTTGTGATGCGACTTTCAAATTCCTGGACAGTCGGCACATCAACCTCAAAGGTAATGGCTGTCTCTGTCACATAAGGTTGGTAAATCGCTCGGATAGCTGCTGCATCGCTGAGCTGAACGGGTCGAATCATCATGGTGGCCTCCTCATTAGATTATACCTAGTATACCGATATGCCTTCTCACTGTCAATGAAGGACTAGCAGCAAGCAAAAAATCCTGGAAATGTATCCAGGATTTCCATCCTTCTTAAACCGTTTGACGTAACCCCATCATCCGATAAAGGAATAAAGCACTCGGAGCTTTCAAAAAGCTCTTTTGCTTGGAATTTGTTGCTTTTAGCACATAGTTAGGTTTGACTGTTTTGGACTGTCTTTAGCTTGTTTTTTTTAGATTCAGACCAGTTTGTTTTAGACGGTTGAACTTTCGATGGTTGAAGGGAAGCCTTCACTGCGCTTACTTGAAGGGGGGGTTCTTTCACTCTCAAGGCTTGTCCAGCTGACTTTGAAAAAGGTGCAGATAGTCCTGATTGAGCTGAATGAGAGAGTTGACCCATGGTTTGATTGTTTCTAATTTCTACATGGTTTAGGATACCTCCATTTGGATTGAGGTGATCGGTCACACCTGTATCAAATGGCGCTACAAATACATTGTCTTCAATGGTGACATTTTTAATATCTCCATAACGCGTTTCAACATCAATCGATCCACGATGCTTGTTGTAGATATCGCTCTTCGTTCCTGTACGCACCAAGAGATTGTGGTGAACCCGAATTCCTTCTTCATTCAGATCAAAGTTATGGCCCTTAAAGACAGTCGTCAAGCGAATTCCGGCATCACCGATATTGTCTTTAATCCGATTGTAGGCAATCTCATGGCCTTTTCCACCAAAGATCCCAACACCACCAGCACGCCAACCAAGTTCAATCGTATTGTGCAAGAATTTATTATTTTCTGCTACTGCTGATTCTGTTCCATCTGCAATACTTGACCAGCTGGCTAGTCCGTCATCTCCATTTCCACGAATACTAGAATTGCGGACAATCGAATTCTTAGTCCCTTGGGCAAAGTTGACTCCGTCAGCCAGGTTATTGCGCAAACGGACATTTTCTACTACTAGACCATCAGTGTACTTCATATCATTTTTTCCAGCATAATCGCCAATCCACATGCCGACTTCAAAATGTTCGGCCCAAATATCGTGAATATGAGAGTTCTTCCCTGGCGTTCCAGAAATGGCCTTGTACTGAGCATTTTCACCATAGCGTGAACGAAGGTTGGAGGACAGATAGACATCGCTAAATTCAACATGGTTGTCTTGGTGAAGGAAGTCAAATCCACCGCCACCAGCTTGGTCACTAGTAAAATGCAGTTGGGTATGCCAGATACCAGCCCCTGAAATCTTCATATCAGAAGCATCGATACCGACTTTTCGATTGAGATTAAATCGCCCAGCTGGGATATAGACATTCTTTCCGGTTTGTTTGGCCTCATAAATCGCATCATAGAGGGCCTGGCTGTCATCAGTATCGTCGTTTGGCGTAGCTCCTTTAGAAACAATATTGATAGCATTATCCCCTTGAGCAATCGGGTCTGGAGCTTGCTCGAATTACACAAAGTCAAGACCAAAATGGACGTAATCTGACCTGTTTTTCAC
>JBKXCY010000266.1:0-1777 GCA_046994005.1 Streptococcus sp. | reverse complement strand
ATTGCCATCAAACTCCAGACCATCGACCACATCTTCTAAGCGCTTGGTAATATCCTCAAGGGCATAGAAGGTTTCAGATAGCTGGCTTGAGAGCTCTTTGTAGCTGGGATCATATTCTTCAATGCTTTCCAGATCATTCATGGCTGAGCGAACATTGGAGAGGCTCGAAAACTCTTCTGCATCCAGCATGGTATAGGCATTGGTTAGGGTATCTGCAATCATCTTGTGATTGAGCAGGCGTTGGCGTTCTTGCTCCAGACGCAGGTCCTCATCCACTTCCAAGGCAGCTGCCTCAATCTCTGCAATTTGAAACTCCAACATCTCGATACGAGCCTTGTTTTCCTGCTGGTTGCGCTGGAGTTCCACCACTTGTTTGCGCAGGCGTTTGTAGTCTTCGAAGGTCTGACGATAAGCGTCTTTGGTTTGGAAAAAGGCTGCATCCCCAAATTCATCCAGCATAGCGATATGCAATTGGGGCCGCATGAGTTCTTCCTGATCATGCTGGCCATGGATGTCCACCAAATGTTGACCGACTGCCTTTAAGACAGATAAATTCACCATTTGACCATTGATCCGGCTGACACTTCGTCCATTTTGCAAGATCTCTCGGCGAATGATCAATTCATCGGTCCACTCTAGTCCTTGCTCTTCAAAGAGAGCTGTCAGATGGCGATTGCTCTCAACGGTGAAGAGACCTTCGATTTCCGCTTTTGGGGCTCCATGTCGAATGACGTCCGTCGTTGCGCGGCTTCCCAGCATCATGTTCATGGCATCGATAATGATGGATTTCCCTGCACCTGTTTCCCCTGTCAGTACCGTCATTCCCTTTTCAAAATTTAAGGAAATCTCTTCGATAATGGCAAAGTTCTTAATCGAAATTTCTAATAGCATAGGCTCTTACCACCCAAAGATTGATTTGAGGATATTCTCTGCTTCTGGTGCGGAATAAGCAATCAACAAGATCGTATCATCATCTGCAACAATACTAAAGATATGCTCCTTATAAATCTCCCGCAAGCGACGTTTAACTAAAGGAGCTGTCCCTGGAACCATGGTGAAATTGACATATTCTCCCATCCGACGATGAGACAAGATATTGCTTTCGATCATCCCGATCCCTTGGTGGTGCTTACGTGGCAATTCATAGACATAGGTCATATCTTTCAGAGGGCGTTTTACGATGCCCAATTCTTTGATATCCCGTGATACTGTCGCTTGGGTTGCTGAGATGCCTTCTTCTTTCAAATGTTCGACGATCTCTTCTTGCGTCCCCACTTCATGATCGCGAATGAAGCGACGAATTTTTTCTAATCTGATATTCTTACTCTTCATGTTTAAATTCCTTGTGTGCCAGCTCCACAACAGCCTCCAGCTGCTCTGTAGTCGGCTTTGTTTTCTCTTCTTTTTTTTCTAGATACATCAAAAATTCGATGTTGCCATGGCCTCCTTGGATAGGGGAATAATCTACTCCCATTACCGCAAAGCCATGTGTCCCTGCAAAAGCAGCGACCTTTTCAAGAACGGCTAAATGAATCTTAGGATCCTTAATGATCCCATTTTTCCCGATCTGTTCGCGTCCTGCCTCAAACTGAGGTTTGACCAAGGCCACGACTTGTCCATTATCTGCCAAAATCCGGTGAAGGGCTGGCAGAATCAAGTCCAAGGAAATAAAACTGACATCGATACTCGCAAAGCTCGGTGTCGCTTCAAAATCATCTGGCTCGGCATAGCGGAAATTGAACTGCTCCATCGAGACTACCCGAGACTCATTGCGCAA
>JBKXCY010000265.1:0-1783 GCA_046994005.1 Streptococcus sp. | reverse complement strand
TTTAGAGAAGAGGTAACCAGACAAGTTTTGACCGAAGTACTCAACCATGTCGTTCCGCTCGAATTCACCGTGTACAAGCACGTCAAATCCAACTTCTTCTTGCCATTTGATCCATTCGTCGATCGTTTCAGCAAGGAAAGCATCGTATTCTTCTTGTGTCAATTCACCCTTACGGAAGGCCAAACGTTTAGCACGTACTTCCTTAGTTTGAGGGAATGAACCGATGGTAGTTGTTGGAAGTGCTGGAAGCTTGAAGGCTTCTTTTTGGATTTCTTCACGTTCTGCGAAAGCTGGCAAACGAGTGTAGTCTGATTCTGTCAAAGCTGCGATACGAGCATGAAGTTCAGCATTTGCTCCAACGCGTTCTGTTGCAAAGAGTTCTTTGTTGGCAGCAAGAGCTTCTGCCCCTTGACCGTTGCGAATAGCATCCAAGTCACGCAATTCACCCAATTTTTCAACCGCAAAGGCGAAGTGGTTCAAAATAGCTGGTTCAAAATCTTCGTTAGCAGTTGTAAATGGCACATGAAGAAGAGAGCAAGAAGTCGTCAAGACAACCTTTTCAGCTGGAACTTGATCCAAGATTTCCAAGCTCTTTTCATAGTTGTTTCGCCAGATGTTCTTCCCATTGACAATACCTGCATAAAGAGTCTTATCAGCTGGGAAGCCACCTTTCACCAATTCAAGTGTTTTCTTGCCTTCAACAAAGTCAAGACCGATACCATCTACTGGTAAGTTTACAAGGTCATTGTAGACATCACGAACATCACCAAAGTAAGTTTGGATCAAGACTTCAAGGCCTTTCTTGTCAGCCAAGAGTTTGTTGTAGAGGTTCGAGAAGAGAGCTTTTTCTTCAGCTGACAAATCTTTGACAAGAGCTGGCTCATCGAGTTGAATACGAGTCGCACCAAGCTCAGCCAATTTGGCAAAGACTTCTTGGTAAGCAGCAACCAGGCTGTCGACGAAGTCTTCAGCTTTCACACCATCTTCAAAGTCAGACAATTGAAGGAAAGTGAATGGTCCAACGACTACTGGACGAGTGTTGATCCCCAATTCTTTGGCTTCTTGGTACTCATCAAAAATCTTGTGACCAGCCAATTTCACTTCTGTTGTTTTTTCAAATTTAGGAACGATGTAATGGTAGTTGGTGTTGAACCATTTTTTCATTGGAAGGGCACGGACATCCCCTTTTTCACCTTGGTAACCACGCGCCAAAGCGAAGTATTGTTCAAGGTCTGTCAAATCCAAGTTTTGAACAGATGCAGGCACGACGTTGAAAAGGAAGGCTGCATCAAGGAAATTGTCGTAATGTGAGAAGTCATTTGAAGGAATCTCTGAGATGCCTTGCTCTTTGACAATGTTCCAGTGTTTTGCACGCAAGTCTTTGGCAGCTGCCAAGAGCTCGTCTGCTGAGATTTCTTTTCTAAAGTATTTTTCAGTTGTAAATTTTAATTCACGGAATTCACCCAAACGTGGGAAACCGATAATTGTAGTTGACATGTTGTGTCCTCCAAAAATTCTAATTGACTCTATCATATCAGAAGATAGCCGTCTTGTATAATTGCTTTTACACGAATTTTGATATAGGCAAAAACTATAACACAGATTTAATAGGCCTTGGGACCAGTGATCAAAAGTAAAAACTAGGACTGCTTATAAATATTTCCTATAGCCCATGTATCACCGAACCATTTTTGAGCGGATTCTGCTAGAAGAACAGCCCCTAAAAAGTAAAGAGAGTGGGACAGAAATCGGTAATTCGTTAGAATTCGATTTCGTCGTCCCA
>JBKXCY010000264.1:0-1798 GCA_046994005.1 Streptococcus sp. | reverse complement strand
AGTGGGGCTGCCGCTGGTCTTGCGGCTGCCTTTAATGCACCTATAGCGGGGCTCTTATTTGTGGTTGAAGAGGTCTACCATCATTTTTCACGCTTCTTTTGGATTTCAACCTTGGCTGCTAGTTTGACGGCTAATTTTATTTCACTCAATGTCTTTGGTCAAACACCAGTGCTTCATATGCCACAAAATATTCCACCGCTCCATCTGTCTCAGTACTGGATTTATCTTTTTCTTGGAGTCTTTTTAGGGGCAGCAGGTTATGTCTACGAAGTAGTGGTTCTCAATATCGGTCGCCTGTATCGCTTACTTGAGAAAATTTTCCATGTTCCTTCTCATTATTCTTCTTTATTTGCCTTTGCCTTGATTCTTCCAATCGGCTATTTTCTGCCTCAAATTCTTGGTGGTGGAAACCAATTGGTCTTGGATTTAGCTCGAGTACCGTATCCAGTGCTGACCATCCTTCTTTATTTTGCGATCCGTTTCATCTGGAGTATGTTGAGCTATGGTAGTGGCTTACCAGGTGGCATCTTCCTGCCTATACTAGCATTAGGATCACTTTTAGGGGCCATCGTTGGAACCTTCCTCCAAAACATTGGCTTTATCTCTCAAAATCAATTACCTCTTTTCATCATTTTAGGAATGAGTGGGTATTTTGGGGCTATTTCAAAAGCGCCATTAACAGCTATGATCTTGGTAACAGAGATGGTCGGTGATATTCGCAGTTTAATGCCCCTAGGTATGGTGACCTTGCTGGCTTATATGATCATGGATCTCTTCCATGGAGCGCCAGTCTATGAAGCCATGCTCGAGCAATTGTTGCCGGATAAGGCGCAAGAAGAAGGAGAGTTGACTTTAATTGAGATCCCTGTATCAGAAAAGATCGCAGGAAAGCAAGTCCATGAACTGCACCTCCCTCAAGATATCTTGATCTCCACGCAAATGCGAAGTGGTAAGAGCTATACGGTCAATGGTGCAACCCGCTTGTATCTAGGGGATAGTATCTTTGTGGTGGTTAAAGAATCTGAAATCGGACGGGTCAAAGATATTCTTTTGTAAAAGACTGATTCTCAGAAAAGTTTTTCTATTATTAAATTTTCAGACAATTATTGAAAAATGAGAAAATATCTGGTAAAATAAGGGCAAGAACAGATGAGGAGAAGTCTTTCATGAAAAAATATAGTCTACTCTTATTGAGTGTTGCTCTTTTAGCAGGGTGTGCAAATTCTAGTAGCAAACAGTCGAGTCAAAAGACGCAAACCAGCTCAACGGTGCAGTTGTCAAAGGCTGACCAAAAGACCTTGGACAATGCGACAGCTGAATACAAAGACTTTGTCGAAATGCAAATTGATCAATTGCTCAAGGATACAGAAGGTTTCCGAGATACCCTAAAAGCTGGGAATTTGGAAGAAGCTAAAAAACAATATCCCTTGATCCGCATGGCCTATGAACGCTCAGAACCGATTGCTGAAACCTTTGGGGAGTCTGATGTGAAGATTGACTACCGTTTGGTGGACTATGTGGATGAAAATAAATCAGAAGAAGGCTGGTCTGGCTTCCACCGGATTGAGCGCATCCTTTGGGAAAACAATACCACAGATGGCACAGACAAATATGCAGACCAACTGGTGAACGATATCAAGGAGTTGAAAGCTAAGATCGCAACCGTTGATGTGACTCCTGATGTGATGCTAACTGGGGCTGTTGATCTGCTCAATGAAGTGGCAACGCAAAAGATCACGGGTGAAGAAGAAGTCTTCTCTCATACAGATCTTTACGACTTCCGCGCCAATATTGAAGG
>JBKXCY010000263.1:0-1802 GCA_046994005.1 Streptococcus sp. | reverse complement strand
TGCTCGACAATCCAAAAATAATTGAGAGGCTAGGACTTTTGTCCCAGCCTCTTTTTTATCCAGTGGATCTGCGCCAAATGTGGTATAATGGAAGGTAAGAATTTATTGGATAGCGGAGAGTTTCCATGCAGCATTCACCCTGGCATGAAGCCATCAAATCCCATCTTCCGGAAGGGTATTTTCATCAGATTAATGACTTTATGAATGAGGTCTATAGCAAAGGAGTGGTCTATCCACCTCGTGACAAGGTCTTTAAGGCCTTGCAGACGACTGAGATGGATCAGGTCAAGGTCTTGATCCTAGGCCAGGATCCCTACCACGGACCGGACCAAGCGCAAGGCTTAAGTTTTTCTGTGCCGGATCATGTCCCAGCCCCCCCTTCTTTGCAAAATATTCTCAAAGAATTGCGCTCAGACATTGGGGAGAAGCGGTCGCATGATCTGACCTCCTGGGCAGAGCAAGGCGTGCTCTTGCTCAATGCCTGCTTGACGGTTCCTGCTGGTCAGGCCAATGGCCATGCGGGACAAATTTGGGAACCTTTCACAGATGCTGTGATCAAGGTGGTCAATGAGTTGGAGGAGCCAGTTGTCTTTATCCTCTGGGGATCTTATGCCCGTAAGAAAAAGCCTCTGATTACCAACGATCGACATTTAGTCCTTGAATCAGCTCACCCAAGTCCCTTATCGGCTTACCGAGGATTCTTTGGTTCTCAACCCTTTTCAAAAACCAATCAATTTTTGAAAGAGGCGGGACGCGAGCCGATTGATTGGTTAAGATAGGAGAAAGAAATGCCACAATTAGCAACGATTTGTTACATTGACAATGGGAAAGAATTTCTCATGTTGCATCGCAATAAAAAGCCCAATGATGTCCATGAAGGTAAATGGATCGGAGTTGGTGGAAAATTAGAACGCGGGGAAACCCCACAGGAGTGTGCAGCGCGTGAGATTTTTGAGGAGACGGGCCTTAGAGCCAAGCCAGTCTTGAAAGGGATCATTACCTTTCCGGAGTTTACTCCAGATTTGGACTGGTACACCTATGTCTTCAAGGTAACAGATTTTGAGGGAGAACTGATCGAGTGTAACGAAGGGACCTTGGAGTGGGTACCTTATGATCAAGTCCTCTCAAAACCAACTTGGGAAGGGGACCACACCTTTGTCGAGTGGTTGTTGGAGGATAAACCCTTCTTTTCAGCAATGTTTCGCTATGACGGCGACCGCTTGTTAGAGTCGCATGTTGATTTTTATGAATAAAGGAGAATGCAATGGTTGTCATTAAAAATGGTCGCGTAATGGATCCCAAAACTGGCTTGGATCAAGTCTGTGATCTTCGCATTGAAGGAAAGAAAATTGTAGAGATCGCTGAAAACCTCCCAACAGATGGACAAGAAGTCCTTGATGCTACTGGTCTGGTGGTAGCTCCTGGTTTGATCGATGTACACGTGCATTTCCGTGAACCCGGTCAAACTCATAAAGAAGACATCCATACGGGTGCCTTAGCCGCAGCTGCTGGTGGTTTTACTCGAGTGGTCATGATGGCCAATACCAATCCGACCATTTCAGATATTGCGACCTTAGAGGAAGTCTTAGCTTCTGCAGCCAAGGAAAATCTTCACATTCATACGGTTGCGACGGTGACTAAGAACTTTGATGGTCAACAGCTGACAGATTTTGAAGGCTTGCTTAAGGCTGGTGCGGTAGGATTTTCAGATGATGGAATTCCGCTTCAAAGCACTAAGGTTGTCCGCCAAGCTTTGGAAGAAGCTAAGCGTCTAGGGACCTTTATTAGTCTGCATGAAGAAG
>JBKXCY010000262.1:0-1808 GCA_046994005.1 Streptococcus sp. | reverse complement strand
CCTGTTCTTTCAATTGACTATGACAACAAAGTGGTAACAGCGGAAGTTGATGGGAAAGAACACAAAGAATCATACGAAAAATTGATCTTTGCGACTGGATCAACACCAATCATTCCTCCAATTAAAGGAGTTGAAATCGTTCCTGGTAACCGCGAATTCAAAGCAACTCTTGAAAATCTTCAATTCGTTAAATTGTACCAAAACGCTGAAGAAGTGATAGAAAAATTGAAAGATAACAGCAAACACTTGAACCGTATCGCCGTCGTTGGTGGTGGTTACATCGGTGTTGAACTTGCGGAAGCTTTCGAACGTCTTGGTAAAGATGTTGTCTTGGTGGATATCGTGGACACTGTCTTGAATGGATACTACGACAAAGACTTCACTGACATCATGGCGAAAAACTTGGAAGACCACAACATCCGTTTGGCACTTGGACAAACGGTTCAAGCGGTTGAAGGAGACGGTAAGGTAGAACGCCTTGTAACCGATAAAGAAACCTTCGATGTAGATATGGTTATCTTGGCTGTTGGTTTCCGTCCTAATACAGCTCTTGCTGATGGTAAGATCGAACTCTTCCGCAATGGTGCCTTCCTTGTTGATAAGAAACAAGAAACGTCACTTCCAGGTGTATACGCAGTTGGAGACTGTGCAACTATCTTTGATAACGCTCGTAACGAAATGAGCTACATCGCTCTTGCATCTAATGCGGTTCGTTCAGGTATTGTTGGTGCCTACAATGCGACTGGTCATGAATTGGAAGGAATCGGTGTTCAAGGTTCTAACGGTATCTCTATCTACGGCCTTCACATGGTTTCAACTGGTTTGACGCTTGAAAAAGCGAAAGCTGCAGGCTTCAATGCCACTGAAACTGGCTTCAACGACCTTCAAAAACCTGAATTTATCAAACACGATAACTATGAAGTTGGCATCAAGATTGTCTACGATAAAGACACTCGTCAAATCCTTGGAGCTCAAATGGTATCTCGTGATAGCGCCATTTCAATGGCTATCCACATGTTCTCACTTGCGATTCAAGAACACGTGACGATTGATAAATTGGCTTTGACGGACTTGTTCTTCTTGCCACACTTCAACAAACCATACAACTACATCACAATGGCAGCTTTAACTGCTGAATAATGAATAAATGAAAAACAAAGCTAGCGGTGCTAGTTTTGTTTTTTTCTGTCTTTACATGTATTCAGAGGCGGTGAAATAAGGTATAATGAATAGGATAAGAGTTTGAAGGAGTTAGGGAATGTCTGCTAAAGAAGAAGCCTTTAAAAATGAATTTCAATTTGCCTCTAGTTCAATTGTGGCCCATATTGTCAGAGGTGTTCTGGTTGGGATCGTTGTGGGCTGCATCGTCTCGAGTTTTCGTTTTTTGATCGAACATATTTTTCATTTTGTTCAAGGCGTTTACAAGGAGATGTCTGGTCAACCATTTTATTTGTTTGCGATGCTGTTGGGTTATGGGGTGATCGTACTGATTGCTGGTCGCCTCATTCGCACCAATCGGGATATCAAGGGATCAGGAATTCCGCAAGTCGAAGCGGAGCTTAAGGGCCTCTTGGCGGTGAGCTGGTGGGATACCCTGTGGAAGAAGTATATTCTAGGTGTTTTGGCCATCGGAAGTGGCTTGATGCTTGGTCGTGAAGGTCCTAGTATTCAATTAGGGGCAATGGGTGGAAAAGGAGTGGCCCATCATTTGAAGGTTAGCCCAGTTGAGGAGCGGTCTTTGATTGCAAGTGGGGCTGCCGCTGGTCTTGCGGCTGCCTTTAATGCACCTATAGCGGGGCTCCTATTTG
>JBKXCY010000261.1:0-1817 GCA_046994005.1 Streptococcus sp. | reverse complement strand
TCTTAACGGTTGCCTGAGTCCCTACAGGCATAAACATTGGGGTTGGGAAGGTCCCGTGAGGGGTGATAATTTCTCCCAGACGAGCACCTGTATGCTTTTCTTTTTTGATTAATCGATATTGAATCGGTGAATCTGTCATGGTTACCTCCGTACTGGGAAAAACAGTCCCAGCCTTCTTATTCCTGTCACAGTTTTCCTGTGAGCACCTGTACGATTGTACCAAATTTTACCGGCTCTGTCACGGACTTATGTTATAATAAAAAGTACTACTATGAAGAGAGTATCATCTATGAACCTTAAATTGATTCGCCTCCGGGCACGTACTATGCAAGTCCAACAACCGGGCTTAGCTATCCTTTTTGCTCTTCCGGTCCTGTTGACCATTCTTGCTAACTTTCTCTTAAGCGGGCAAGATCTGGTCGATCTACTACCGGACATGACCTTGCAGCAAGCAAGTATCTACATGATCCAGCGTCAGGTCTTTCCTTCTGTCGTCTCCTTTGTCATCTCCATATTAGTGGTCGGTGCGACTTTTAGCTATTTAGATACGATTAATCCCAAGATCGAACACCGAACACGCGTCTTAGATATCTTTAAACAAGATCGCTTTACCTCTGTATTTGCCACCTTGATCTTGAAGCAAGCCGTCCTCTTTTTATGGGGAGTCATCCTCTATGCGGGAAGTCTCATCAGCACCTACGCCAGCATTCGATTTTTAGCGATTTACGACAAGGTGAGCAACCCTAGCACTTTGAGTGCTTCCAGTCCTGAATTCCAATCTCTCATGCAACAAATGCCCCTGATGACTGCTGGCGTCGTACTTGGCCTGATCGGCCTCCTCTTTTACCTGCCACAATACTACAGTCTCAGCCTGGTCGAATTGATCCTCTATGAGCAATTACGAGACGGCGACTACAAGGGAGCCTTTGGAGTCCTTCGCAAAAGTCGTGAAACCATGAAAGGGTTCCGCAGCAATCGCTTGGTGCTCGATCTAACCTTGATTGGTTGGTACTTCCTGAATTACTTCACGCGCGATGTCATCGGCTTTTATACCATGCCTTACTTTATCAACTGCCAAATTGCCTTTTACGATCAAATCAAGCAGATCAAACAAGGGCCGCGCCATTTTACAGGTCATCCAAGCCATGAAGTTAAATAAGATGAAGAAGAGAACCCCAGTTTCCTGCTGGGGTTCTCTTCTATAATTTTACTGCCAATTTCTTGTCCGTTATACTCCGTACAGGGATGCACCCAAGATTAATCGGGTATGTTCCCGTTTGATACAGCGGTTCATGACGATATCTTCTCGACCTGCTCCTCGAAGAATTTCTTCTGCTTCTTGATTTTCCAGTCCCAATTGTGCCCAGAAAATTTTCGCATCCGTATCAATAAAATCACGTGCCACATCTGGTAAAAACTCACTGCGACGGTATACATCAACGATATCTACTGGGAATGGGATATCCTGTAAGCTAGCGTACACCGTCTCCCCAAGGATCTGACCTCCAGCTGCACGGGGGTTGACGGGAATAATCCGATAACCCCGCTCTTGCATTTCCTTGCTAACACGATGACTGGTCGTCTCTTCACGGTCAGATAATCCAACCACAGCGATGATCTTGCTGGTTTCTAGGTAATGTTTGATAATGCCATCACTAGGATTGCGAAATGAATAAGCCATAAGAATCTCCTTTTGTATGCGTTTCCTTTCTTTAAATAGTATAACAATACGGAAGGCATTGCAAGTGTTTGTCGTTAAAAGCGGCTGGGACAAAAGTCCTAGCCTCTCAATTATTTTTGGATTGTCGAGCAAGACG
>JBKXCY010000260.1:0-1824 GCA_046994005.1 Streptococcus sp. | reverse complement strand
GGAAAAAGATTTTCCCAATCCATAATCCCGAAGGAATGGAGCCTAACAGATAGGCTAAAATTAAAACACTTATTTCTTTTATCATACTCTCATTATATCAAAAAGCCATCGATAGAAAAAGCAATTTCTGGAGTTCAAGTGTGACATCTGAAGAAAGTGTCAAGCCAGCTTTTTTTACTGAGATATAGAAATCTCCATATAAAGAGAAAAAATTTTGCAAAATTTCCTAAAAAACTGTAATATAGAAAAGATGAACAAACAGGAGGTTCCTTGTGGCAAAAAAGGAAATCAATATTAATAATTATAATGACGATGCCATTCAGGTACTAGAAGGGTTGGATGCGGTCCGTAAACGTCCAGGGATGTATATCGGATCGACCGACGGAAATGGCTTGCATCACATGGTCTGGGAGATCGTGGATAATGCGGTCGATGAAGCCTTGTCTGGCTTTGGATCACAAATCGATGTCACGATTAATAAAGATGGTTCTCTATCGGTAGAAGACCAGGGACGTGGAATGCCGACCGGGATGCATGCTATGGGTAAACCAACCGTTGAGGTGATCTTTACGGTCCTCCATGCCGGAGGGAAGTTTGGTCAAGGAGGCTATAAGACATCTGGAGGTCTTCACGGAGTGGGATCTTCTGTTGTCAATGCCCTTTCTAGCTGGCTAGAGGTAGAAATTACGCGTGATGGAGCTGTCTACAAGCAACGTTTTGAAGATGGGGGAAAACCAGTTACAACCCTCGAAAAGATCGGCTCTGCTCCCAAGTCTAAGACAGGGACTAAGGTGACCTTCATGCCAGATCCAACCATCTTTTCAACGACGGATTTCAAATTTAATACCATTGCTGAGCGGATCAAAGAATCAGCCTTCTTGCTGAAGGACGTGACGCTGACGCTGACCGATCTCCGTAAGGAAGAAGATAACCATGTGGCCTTTCATTATGAAAATGGTGTCCAAGATTTCGTAGAGTACTTGAACGAAGACAAGGAAACTTTGACACCTGTTCTCTACTTTAGTGGCGAATCAGATGGTTTTCAGGTAGAAGTGGCCATGCAATACAATGATGGCTACTCAGATAATATCTTGTCCTTCGTTAATAATGTCCGCACCAAAGATGGGGGAACCCACGAGACAGGTCTGAAGACAGCCATTACTAAGGCTATGAACGACTATGCAAGAAAGACAGGCCTTCTCAAAGAAAAAGACAAGAATCTGGAAGGATCAGACTACCGCGAAGGTTTGTCGGCTGTTCTCTCTATCCTGGTTCCAGAAGCTCATTTGCAGTTTGAAGGACAAACAAAAGACAAATTAGGAAGTCCCTTGGCTCGTCCAGTCGTCGATAGCATTGTTTCTGATAAATTGACCTTCTTCCTCATGGAAAATGGGGAGTTGGCTTCTAGTCTGATCCGTAAAGCTATCAAGGCCCGGGATGCGCGTGAAGCAGCTCGAAAAGCGCGGGATGAAAGCCGAAATGGCAAGAAAAACAAGAAAGACAAAGGGCTCCTATCTGGTAAATTGACCCCAGCCCAGTCTAAAAATCCTGCTAAAAACGAACTCTACCTAGTCGAAGGAGACTCAGCTGGTGGTTCTGCCAAGCAAGGCCGAGACCGTAAGTTCCAAGCCATTCTCCCCCTTCGTGGGAAGGTTCTCAATACTGAGAAAGCCAATATGAGTGATATCCTCAAGAACGAGGAAATCAACACCATGATCTACACCATTGGTGCTGGAGTTGGGGCAGATTTCTCTGTGGAAGACGCCAATTACGATAAGATCATTATCATGACCGATGCGGATACGGATGGTGCCCACATTCAAA
>JBKXCY010000259.1:0-1831 GCA_046994005.1 Streptococcus sp. | reverse complement strand
TGACATTATTAATCTATACAATCAGAAACACCCCATGAATTAGAAAGGAAACTATGCTTTATCCAGCACCTATTGCAAAATTAATTGACAGCTATTCCAAGTTGCCAGGAATTGGGATCAAAACAGCGACCCGTCTTGCTTTTTATACCATTGGCATGTCGGATGATGATGTCAATGAATTTGCCAAGAACTTACTCAATGCCAAGCGTGAGTTGGGCTATTGCAGTATTTGTGGCAATTTGACCGATGAAGAGACTTGTGAGATTTGCCGAGACGAAACGCGGGATCCATCCATTCTTCTTGTTGTAGAAGATAGCCGAGATGTCTCTGCTATGGAAAATATCCAGGAATACCACGGTCGCTATCATGTCTTACATGGCTTGATCTCGCCCATGAATGGTGTGGGACCTGATGACATCAATCTCAAGAGTTTACTTAGTCGCTTGATGGATGGGACAGTTACTGAGGTGATTGTTGCGACCAATGCGACGGCAGACGGGGAAGCGACATCCATGTATATCTCGCGCGTGCTTAAACCAGCAGGCATCAAAGTGACCCGTTTGGCACGGGGTCTAGCAGTTGGAGCCGATATCGAGTATGCGGACGAGGTGACCCTGCTCCGTGCGATCGAAAATCGGACAGAATTATAAGGGTCGTCCTTTCACAAGGACGGTCATTGTGGTATACTATCAAGTAAGAAATCAAGGGAACAATTAGGGAGAAACTATGAGTAAACAAGACTTAATCCTATTGTATGGTGGACGCAGTGCAGAGCGTAAAGTATCTGTTCTTTCAGCAGAAAGCGTGATGCGCGCGATTGATTACCAAGCATTTTCAGTTCAAACCTACTTTATTACGCAGTCAGGAGACTTCATCCAGACGCAAGCTTTTGAAGAGAAGCCGGCGGATGATGAGAAATTGATGACCAACGATACAGTGGACTGGTCTAAAAAAGTGGCACCATCAGCGATTTACAAGGAAGGAGCAGTTGTTTTTCCGGTTCTTCATGGACCGATGGGGGAAGATGGTTCCATTCAAGGATTTTTAGAAGTCTTGAAGATGCCTTATGTTGGCTGTGGCATTCTAGCCTCTAGTGTAGGGATGGACAAGATCACCACCAAACGGGTTTTGGAGTCTGCAGGGATTCCACAAGTTCCTTATGTAGCAGTGGTGGAAGGCGATGATATAGATGAGAAAATTGCTACAGTTGAAGCGACTCTCTCTTATCCAGTCTTTACCAAACCATCCAATATGGGTTCTAGCGTCGGCATTTCAAAAGCTGAAAACCAAACAGAGCTTCGGGCTGCTCTTGAGTTAGCCTTCAAATACGATAGCCGGATTTTGGTTGAGCAAGGAGTCAACGCGCGCGAAATCGAAGTTGGTCTTCTTGGAAACTATGATGTGAAGAGCACCTTGCCAGGTGAAGTTGTCAAAGATGTGGCCTTCTATGATTATGATGCAAAATACATCGATAACAAAATTACCATGGCGATTCCTGCTCCATTAGATCCAGAAGTTGTGACAACCATGCGGACGAATGCTGAAAAAGCCTTTCGTGCGATCGGTGGTCTTGGCTTGGCGCGTTGTGATTTCTTCTATACCGATAAAGGAGAAATCTTCTTAAATGAGCTCAATACCATGCCAGGCTTTACCCAATGGTCTATGTATCCCTTGCTTTGGGACAATATGGGACTCAACTATACAGATTTGATCACCAAGTTAGTCGAACTTGGAAAAGAAGTCTTCCAAAAACACGAAGCACATTTGTTGTAAGAAAAGAGAGAGTGGGACAGAAATCGGTCATTCGTTAGAATTCGATTTCGTCGTCCCA
>JBKXCY010000258.1:0-1851 GCA_046994005.1 Streptococcus sp. | reverse complement strand
GACGACGAAATCGAATTCTAACGAATTACCGATTTCTGTCCCACTCTCTCTTTTTTATGAAACCATTTACAAAAAAGGAATGTTTTTTCGAGAGAAATTTGCTATAATAAAGTTATGAGATTCAAACACACGAAAACTATTTTATTAATCATTATAAATCTCCTTTTTCTGAGTCTTTTGTATATCGGGTATCAAAAGATTCAAAGGCTTCGTGAGCAAAAAGCCTATCAAGATCAGTTTGCTAAGGTTACCCAACTAGAGAAAAGCTCTGAAAAAGGAAAAGATGCCCAGGTTCAGGAAGGAATTTTAGGAACTTCTTATGTGACAGCTTATTATCCTACTAAGGATGGACAAGCTGTTGAGATTATTAAAGAGAAGATCCAAGAAGACCTTCAGCGTCTAGGAACCGATGAAAAAACCAAAGAGCCTAAGCATCTGACCTTCTACCATACTGAAGAAGCAGAAGCTCCTTTTGTTGGTTATCATCCCATCCAAATTAAACGGGCTGAATACCAGTACAAAAAAGGAAAATTCATCAAAGATGAGACGGTGAAGTTGCCCCTCTTTTACTTGGATGATGAAGACAATCCTCTGACCCTGAGCCAGGTTTTCGCGGATCCAGATGGAGCCAAGCAGATCTTTTTGGAGGAACTACGAGGGAATCTAGCCTTTCGTCAGCTAGATGAGGAAAGTATTGATCAAATGGTTGCCCACTTCTCAGAGTTGGACTTGAGCCAATGGGAATTCCAATATGAAAAAGGAAATTTCACCATCCCGTTTCCAAGCAAGGTCAAGGGAGATGATACCTTTACTGTTCCCTTATCTAAATTCTATGACGTGATTGATACAGAGCGCTTGCTTCCTGATGATTTAGCTTCTTACCAATCCTATATTGAAGAACGCCATCGTAAGATGATTGCCCTGACCTTTGATGATGGACCAGATCCAACGACGACCCCTCAGGCACTGGCCATCTTAAAGAAATACAATGCTAAAGCAACCTTCTTTATGGTCGGAAAAAATGTCAGTGCGAATCCGGATATTGCTAAGCAAGTCCGCAAAGAAGGTCATCAAATCGGGAACCATACCTGGGATCACCCTCAATTGCCAAAATTGAGCTTGGATAATGCCAAAAAAGAGATCTTGGATACCCAAGAAGCTATTCAAAAAGCGACAGGTGTGCAGACCAAGATCACACGCCCTCCATATGGAGCCATCAATAACGCCATCCAATACAGTGTAGACCAGTCCTTCATCATGTGGGATGTGGATAGCCTGGATTGGAAAACTCATAATACGACGGCTATTCTCAATGAAGTGAAAAAAGAGGTCAAACCAGGTTCGATTATCCTCATGCATGATATCCATCAAACCACGATTGATGCTCTTCCGACCGTCCTTGACTACCTTAAATCACAAGGTTATACCTTTGTAACAGTAGATGAATTGTTGGATTATCAACTTGAAAGTCATCGCATTTATTACAATGGAAATTAACTAAAAAATCCTCTGCAGCAAATTTACTAGCAGAGGATTTTCTTATTCATTTAAAAATAGTTCGGAATTTTTTAAAACAAGTTCACGGACAGAAGCGTATTTTTTCAAGGATTTGAGTTCTTCTGGGTGGGTGATAAAGGTGATCACATAGCCATCACGCCCCATTCGACCTGTTCGACCAGCACGGTGGGTATAGGTCTCTACATCACGAGGGATATCGTAGTTAATCACACATTCAAGATGTTCAATATCGATTCCACGAGCGACCAAATCGGTGGCCAGTAAGAGGGTTAGCTGATGGTCTTTGAAGCGTTCCAGGATGACCTTGCGGTATTTGACATTGACATCACTAGC
>JBKXCY010000257.1:0-1858 GCA_046994005.1 Streptococcus sp. | reverse complement strand
GTGGGATAGTTTTAGCATAAGATTCCTTTTTACTGGGACAAAAAAACAGCTCTACCTATTTAGTAGAGCTGTATTCAAGTGGACCCAAACAGAAAAAGACCTTATTAAGCCAACAAAAAGTTGGAGAATAGGCGAGAGGGCACACAAAAAGAGATAGAACAAGCAGTCCACTAAATAAAGTATCTTATTTAACGAAACTTAGTTGTTCATATCTCCTTACCTCCGAATATGATTAGATTTATTCTATTCCTTTTATTCGTTATTGTCAAGGAATTCCTTGCTTCTTATTCCCTTTTCTTTTCGGACTCAGGGGGATTTTATGGTATAATTAAAAGTATGCATACAAAACCAACGTCCGC
This sequence comes from Streptococcus sp., assembly GCA_046994005.1. Taxonomy (GTDB): domain Bacteria; phylum Bacillota; class Bacilli; order Lactobacillales; family Streptococcaceae; genus Streptococcus. Next base: position 1,499 of record JBKXCY010000257.1, on the reverse strand, counting down.
TTATGTCCACATACCATTTTGTACCCAGATTTGTTTTTATTGTGATTTTTCGAAGGTCTTTATTAAGAACCAACCAGTCGATGCCTATTTGGAGCATTTGATCCAAGAATTTCGTCGGGAAGAAATCACAAACCTACGGACTCTCTATATTGGGGGTGGGACACCGACAGCTCTAACTGCGGATCAGCTAGCCTATCTGCTCAAGGAGCTGACCAAGTCGCTTGATCTGTCTCAGATGGAAGAGTTGACCATCGAGGCCAATCCTGGTGATTTGGATCCGGATAAGATTGCTGTCTTGAAGGATTCGCCAGTTAATCGGGTTTCATTGGGCGTGCAGACCTTTGATAATCGCTTGCTCAAGAAGATCGGTCGAAGCCACCAAGAGCAGGACATTTATGACAATATCGACCGTCTGAAGCTGGCTGGTTTTGACAATATTTCGATCGACCTCATTTATGCGCTTCCAACGCAAACCATGGACCAGGTCAAAGAGAATGTCGCTAAGGCTCTTGCCCTTGACATTCCCCACATGAGTCTTTATAGCTTGATTCTGGAGAATCACACAGTCTTTATGAATCGCATGAGACGGGGCAAACTTCCCCTACCTAAAGAGGAGTTGGAAGCGGAGATGTTTGAATACATTATTCAGGAGTTGGAGCGTGCTGGCTTTGAGCATTATGAAATTTCCAATTTCTCCAAGCCTGGTTTTGAAAGTCGGCACAATCTCATGTATTGGGACAATGCCGAGTATTATGGTTTGGGAGCTGGAGCATCCAGCTATGTCGATGGGATTCGCTACAAGAATCATGGCCCCATTCGTCACTATATGCAGGCTGTCGAAGAGGGAAATGCGCGTGTCCAAGAAGAGCATCTGACTCAGACAGAAATGATGGAAGAAGAGATGTTTCTAGGACTACGTAAGAAAACAGGCGTTTCCAAGAAGCGTTTTGAAGAAAAGTTTGGTGTGAATTTTGACCAACAATATGGATCAGTGGTTGAGGAATTGATCCAGCAGGGCCTTTTGGTACCTGACAAGGACATTGTACGAATGACCAAGAAAGGTCTCTTTTTAGGAGACACTGTAGCAGAGAAGTTTATTTTGGAGTAGAAAATGGCAAAAACATTTGAATACAGCATGAAAATTCCGTTTGATATGAGCGATGTCAATGGTTATATTAAGATTCCCCAATTGATCTTGCTGTCTTTACAGGTATCGGGCATGCAATCGATTGAGCTGGGTATGAGTGATATGTACATTTTAGAGAACTACAATCTAGTCTGGATTATCACGGATTACAATATGAAGATCGAGCGTCTCCCTGTTTTTGATGAGAAAATCACTATCGAAACCTATGCCAAGAGTCACAATCGACTTTTCTGCTACCGGGCCTTTAATATCAAGGATGAAGCAGGAAATACTATCATTGAGATGGTCGCGACCTTTGTCTTGATGGATCGTGATACACGCAAGGTTCATCCTGTTATGAGTGAAATCACGG
>JBKXCY010000256.1:0-1868 GCA_046994005.1 Streptococcus sp. | reverse complement strand
TGTTTTCGGACGGATACAACGGACCCAGACCAACTTTGAAAATCCTGCCTTTCCCAACACCTTTATCATGGTCATGCGCAAGTATCTCCAAGGCGCCGTCATTGAAGGAATCGAGCAATTAGAGAACGACCGGGTTCTCGAAATCCGTGTCTCCAATAAAAACGAAATTGGAGATGCCATTTCTGTCAGCTTAATGATCGAAATCATGGGCAAGCACAGTAATATTATTCTCCTAGACCGGACCAGCAATAAAATCATCGAGGCCATCAAACATGTCGGCTTCTCACAAAATAGCTACCGGACCATTCTTCCTGGATCAACCTATGTAGCCCCTCCGAAAACCGACGCGGTCAATCCTTTTACAATTGGAGATGAAGCCCTCTTCGCCCTTCTTCACAAGGAAGAGTTAAGTCCCAAAAACCTTCAAAAATGTTTCCAAGGTTTGGGGCGAGATACGGCTCAAGAATTAGCCAAGCGACTTGAGACAGATGAAAAATTAAAGACCTTCCGTGCCCTTTTCAAGACACCTTCTGAGCCTCGCCTAACGACCAAATCCTTCTCGGCTATCCCCTTTGCAGATGCGACTAGTCAAACCTTTGAGACACTTTCAGATCTGCTAGATGACTATTACCGAGACAAGGCTGAGCGCGATCGGGTGCAACAACAGGCCAGTGAATTGATCCGGAAGGTCGAAAACGATCTTGAAAAGAACCGGAAAAAATTAGCCAAACAAGAAGCCGAGTTAGCAGCGACCGACAATGCAGAAGAGTTCCGCCAAAAAGGAGAATTGCTAACAACATTCCTCCATCAGGTACCAAACGACCAAGACCAGGTTGTCCTGGACAATTACTATACCAACGAACCCATCACCATCCAACTCAATAAGGCTCTGACCCCCAACCAAAATGCGCAACGCTACTTCAAACGCTACCAGAAGTTAAAAGAAGCTGTCAAACATTTGACCATCCTCATTCAAGAAACCAAGGAAACCATTTCTTATCTCGAAACGGTTGAAATGGCCCTTTCTCAAGCGAGCCTGGCTGAGGTGGCAGAGATTCGTGAAGAGTTAATCCAGACCGGCTTTATCAAACGGCGCAACCGAGAAAAAATTCATAAACGGAAAAAACCAGAAAAATACCTGGCTAGTGATGGCAAAACCATCATTTTAGTGGGTCGCAATAATCTGCAAAACGATGAACTGACCTTTAAGATCGCTAAAAAAGACGAACTCTGGTTCCATGCCAAAGATATCCCAGGCAGCCATGTCGTCATTACCGGAAATCTCGATCCGACGGATGAAGTGAAGACCGATGCCGCAGAGTTGGCCGCCTACTATTCCAAGGCCCGTCTCTCAAATCTGGTCCAAGTAGATATGATCGAAGCCAAGAAACTCAATAAACCAACCGGCGGAAAACCAGGCTTTGTGACCTATACCGGCCAGAAGACTCTGCGAGTTACCCCAGAAGAAGAAAAAATCAAAGCCATGAAACTAACAGACTGATGTCAAAAGCAAAAAGGTTGGGCGACGCTCAACCTGTCATATTGAAGTTAACCTGTCTCAGAAACTTTCCTTAGGTGAGATCGGACGTTAGGTGAAATTATCCAGTGGATGATTTCAGCAATCCAAGAAGTTTCATGACTTAATTTTGGACCTAAGGTTCCAAAACTCCCGAGTGCTAGAATCAAGATTGTTTCTAGCACTTTTCTCACGGCGGAAAGTTTCAATATATGTCGAATGAACCTAAAAGTATACCTCATTTTATTTTTTCAGCATACTAAGATTATTTTATGTGAAAAAACTTTGTCTACATTTTAAAGAGGCTGGGACAAAAGTCCTAGCCTCTCAATTGTCTTTGGATTGTCGAGCA
>JBKXCY010000255.1:0-1915 GCA_046994005.1 Streptococcus sp. | reverse complement strand
GTAGCAACTTTGGGACTGGGACTCTGTGCCTATGCGCTCAGTCAGCAGCCACAAGCCAAGGAAGAGAAAAAGAATCAGATTCAGTATCTACAGGCAGAAAAGAAAGCGTCATCGACTGCCTCCAGCAAAAAGGAAGACAGCATCGAAGCAGTCAATGCCAAGGAAAAGACTCAGGCGGAGCAGATCGTCATCAAAATTACGGATGAAGGCTTTGTCACTTCTCATGGGGATCATTTTCATTACTATAGTGGTAAGGTCCCATTTGATGCCATCTTTAGTGAGGAGTTGATTTTGCGAGATCCAACCTATCAGCTCCAAGAAGCTGATATTGTCAGCAAGGTCAAGGATGGCTATATCATTAAACGCGCTGGTAAATACTATCTCTACTTAAAGGATGCCCAGCATACGGTTAATGTGCGCTCGATCGAAGAGATCGCCCAACAGCAAAAGGGAGGCACCAAAGAAGAAGGGGAGACGGGATCGGTGCAAGCGAGCTCCTCGCACAAGACAGGCAAGACCCGTGACTTCCGTCAACCGAGTCAAGCGCTAAAAGAAGGAAAGACTCTTGAGATGCTGACGGCTAAGAACCATACAGGTGGTGGCTACCGTACAGATGATGGCTATGTCTTTAGCCCTGGAGATGTCATTTCAGATACAGGGGACGGCTTTATTGTGCCCCATGGCGGCCATTTCCATTATATTCCAAAGAGTGCCTTATCTGCTGGTGAGTTAGCAGCAGCACTTTCGTTATTAAGCGGTCAAGCCGGCCATCAGGCTGGGAACTCACGCCTAGCTGGAGCAAGCACAGAACAAGGGCAAGGAACTCCAGATCAAGCCTCTCCAAGCCTTGGGAAGCAAGCGAGCAACCAGCCATCAGCCAGTTCAACCAATACACAGACAACCCCAACGACTTCTAAACCGGCTGCATCTAAACCGAGTCTAACCCTGACCAACTTGATCGAAGAATTGCAGAAAGCCCCGTTGTCTTCTCGTCATGTGGAGTCTGATGGTTCTGTCTTTGATCCAAGAAAGATTACCAAGTGGACCGATCAAGGGATTGTCTACCCTCATGGGGATCATTTCCACTTTATCCCATATAGCTCTCTATCTCCTTTAGAGCGTGAGTTGGCGCGGCAATTCCAATTGCTTCGTGCTCAAGGATCTAGTAGTCCAACAGAAGTAAGTCCAAGCTTGCCTTCAAATCCGAGCACAAAACCAGTTGATCCTGATCATGAGCATGGCGACAGTCACGAGCACGAAGAGGAGCACGATCACGGTTTCCACGCAGACAAGGTCATCAGCAAGGACGAGGACGGTTACATGGTCGCTCATGGCAACCATGCCCATTATTTCTATAAAAAGGACCTCTCTCCTCAAGAAATTGCGGCAGCAGAGGCAACTCTAGCTGGTAAGAAAGAAGAGGACAAGGGGCAGCCACTGACAGATGATGTTGCGACCTATTCTCGTGATGCCTCAGATGAGGAAAAGATCCAGTACATCAGCAAGACCTATGGTGTCCCTCGTGAGGCCATTAAGATTTCCAATGGTTTCTTTGTCTTTAACAATCCAGACCAAGAATACGATCCGACCCACATCCATCCTTATGCTGTTCGTAAGGAACATGTCCGGATCCCACTTGAAACTGGCAATCCTGAACTAGACTTTATCAATGAACTCTATGCAACAGCGCTTCGTTCGGGGATTTCTCCTTATAGCCTCCAGATTGAAAATGGTCAGTTTGTCATCCCGCATGGCGATCACAACCACTACATCAAGGTGCGCTCAGCAGGGCTAGCAGACTACTTAGCCCACCGTCTTCCAACCATCCAATCTCCTTACAAAAAAGGAGACTTGGACAAGAAAGTCGTAGAGGACAAGGTCAACCAACTCTTAGCAGAAAGCCGCAGCCTCTATG
>JBKXCY010000254.1:0-1927 GCA_046994005.1 Streptococcus sp. | reverse complement strand
TCGTAAAAGCGCATCAGCAAATTAATCAGGGTTGTTTTCCCTGCTCCGGTTGGTCCTACAATGGCCACCATTTCACCTGGTTTGACTTCTAGATTGAAATCGCGAATCAAGGGTTTGTCTGCTACATATTGGAAATCAACATGTTTAAAGCTGACCTGACCTGTCAAATCTCCAGAAAGGGTTTCTGTCACATCTGCTACTTCATCTGGTTCATCCATGACTTGGAAAATCCGATCTAGAGACGACTTAGCACTTTGTAGCTGTCCTGCCAATTGGGTCAAGTTTTGAATCGGTTGGTTGATTTGCCAAACATATTGAACGAAGGCCTGCATGTTCCCGACAGTCAAACGACCTGCTATCACTTGCAAGCCACCAAACAAAGCGATAATGAGATAAGTCAAATCTGAAATCCCATTTAAAATCGGCATCATTAAGCCAGAAATGAAATTAGCCTTGAACCCTACTTTTTGAAGGTGATGGGTAATATCATGAAACTCTTCCTGGGAAGATTTTTCCCGAACGTAGAGCTTAAGTACATTAAAGCCTGTTAAATTTTCTTGCACAAAGCCGTTCATTGCTCCCAAAACATCTGCCTGCTCTTTAAAGTAAGGCTGAGATTTTTTCATGATAAATCGAGCACTGAAATAAGTGATCGGAATGGACAAGATGACCACTAGTCCCAGTTGGATGTTTAAGTACAAGACCATGCTGATGACAAAGAACAAGGTAAAGATAGCGTTGACGATTTGTAAAAAGGACTGTTGCAAGGCATTAGAGACGGTTTCGACATCGCTAGTAAAACGTCCGAGCAAATCTCCAAATTGATGCCGGTCAAAATAAGAAACCGGAATGTGATTGATTTTATGAGACAAATCATTTCGCATGTCCTGAACGGTTTTTTGAACAGCATTGGTCATGAAATAGTTGGAATAATAAGATCCCAACTCATAGAGGACCCCACGGAATAGATAGAGCGTCATAATGATAGCGATGTAGGAAGTATTCAGACTAGCTCCTGCAAGGCCTTTTGCCATATCCATGAGATTCTTTGTCAACTCCGTAATGGCAAGTCCCAAAACAAAGGGTTCGACAACACTCATGATGACACTTAGGATTTTTAAGAAAATGGACAAGCAAACTTCCAAGCGATAGGCTCTCAAGTAAGTCCATAGTCTACTAAAACTGTTTTGTTCTTGTTTCATCTGCTTCTCCTTTCTATTCCTCTGTTAATGATGGACTATCGAGCTGCGAATTGGCAATTTCACGATAGATCTCATTGCTTTCCATCAATTCATCGTGAGTTCCTCGACCAACGATTTCCCCTTGGTCCAAGACAATAATTTGATCCGCATCCATAAAGGTTCCCACGCGTTGCGCTACGATCAAGACGGTCGCATCTCCTGTGACTTCTTTGAGACGCTTCCGCAAAGTGGCATCCGTCTTGTAGTCCAAGGCAGAGAAGGAATCATCAAAGATAAAAATATCAGGATCTTTGACAACGGCACGAGCGATGGACAAGCGTTGTTTTTGACCACCTGAAAGGTTGCTACCACCTTCTGCCAAATGCGTATCAAAGCGTTCCTCACGACTGTCGATAAATTCCTTGGCTTGGGAAATTTCAGCCGCTTGCTCTAGCTCTTGTACAGAGGCATCTTCTTTCCCATAACGAAGGTTCTCAGCAATGGTTCCCGTAAAGAGCAAGGCCTTTTGTGGAATAAAACCAATCTTTTGGCGAAGAGCTTTCAGATTGTAATCTCGAACATCCACACCATCGACCAAAATCTTCCCAAGTGTGACATCATAGAATCGAGGAATCAACTGCACAAGTGAAGATTTCCCAGATCCAGTCGACCCGATAAAGGCAATCGTTTCACCAGGTTTGGCCTGAAAAGAAATGTTGTGGAGAACCGGACTCTCTGTCTCACCT
>JBKXCY010000253.1:0-1947 GCA_046994005.1 Streptococcus sp. | reverse complement strand
GACCTCTATGCAGGAAGCGGTGGCCTCTCTATCGAAGCAGTCTCTCGAGGCATGTCAGAGGCGGTTCTAGTGGAAAGAGATCGTCGAGCGCAGGAGATTGTGGCAGCTAATATTGCTATGACCAAGGAAAAGGAACGGTTTCAACTACTAAAAATGGAGGCCAAGCAAGCCTTGGGGCTTCTAACGGGCACCTTTGATCTGGTTCTCTTAGACCCGCCTTATGCCAAGGAAGAGATTGTCCGCGATATCGAAACCTTGTGCGAGCGTCAACTCTTGTCAGAGGATATCCTAATTGTGTGCGAAACCGATAAACATGTAGAACTTCCTGAGGAAATCGGACAAGTGGGAATCTGGAAAGAAAAAATCTATGGAATTAGTAAGGTAACAGTATATGTCAGATAGAAATGGATTGTTTACAGGATCGTTTGATCCGATTACCATTGGGCATGTGCAATTGATCGAGCGAGCTAGTCGCTTGTTTGACCGTGTCTATGTCGGAATTTTTTATAATCCGGAAAAAGTCGGACTCTTTTCCATTGAGCAGCGCGTGCGCATGGTAGAAGGGGCTTTGGCTCATTTGGAAAATGTTGAAATTGTGACGTCAACTCAAGAATTGGCTGTGACAGTGGCACGTAATCTTGGTGTCATCACCTTGATCCGGGGATTGCGCAATGCACAGGATCTGGTTTACGAAGCGAATATGGATTATTTTAACCACCAATTAGCGCCTGAATTGGAGACCATTTATCTCTATGCTCAGCCTCCTTACCAGGCCATTAGTTCGACGCGTATTCGAGAGTTGCTGGCTTTTCAGCAGGATATCTCACCTTATGTCCCAGAGAGTGTAATGGAGGAAATCAAAGATGACCCAAGCGAATAAACCAAGCTTGACCCCTAAAAAGAAAAAAGGACGGTTGAAAGAATACCGATGGCCGATTGCAGGAGTTCTTTTCTTGCTCCTCTTGCTAGCTGCTTTTGTGATTCGCCTTCCCTATTATATTGAGATGCCGGGTACGGCAGAAGACATTCGATCCGTCATGACAGTGGATGGAAAAATGGATACCAAGTCAGGGTCCTATGACTTTGTAACCGTGGCAGTGAAAGAAGCGACCCCGGCTGATTTGATCTATGCTTGGGCGACACCTTTTACAGATATCTACTCTGCCAAGGATATGACAGGTGGTAGTTCGAGCCAAGAATTTACGCGGATTAACCAATTCTATATGGAAACCTCGCAAAATATGGCCATCTACCAAGGGTTAAAGACAGCTGGGAAAGAAACCCAGATGGACTTTCTAGGTGTTTATGTCATGCAAGTGGCAGATGACTCGACCTTTAAGGGAATCTTGAACATTGCGGATACTGTCACCGGTGTGAATGGCAAGACCTTTAAGAGTTCCAAAGAATTGATTGACTATGTCGGTTCTCAAAAAATTGGCGATCCCGTTTCAGTGACCTATATTGAGGATGGACAAACCAAGACCGCAGACGGAAAGATCATCAAATTGTCCAACGGGAAAAACGGAATCGGGATTAGCCTGATCGACCGGACTGAAGCCAAAGGCGATGTTCCTGTCCAGTTTGCGACAGCTGGCATCGGTGGCCCAAGTGCCGGTATGATGTTTAGCCTAGCCATCTACACTCAAGTGGCTGATCCAGATCTTCGTCAGGGACGCCATATTGCAGGGACAGGAACCATTAACCAAGATGGAACGGTTGGCGATATCGGTGGGATTGACAAGAAAGTCGTTGCAGCAGATAAAGAAGGAGCAGAAATTTTCTTTGCCCCTAATAACCCTGTTTCCAAAGAAGAAAAGAAAGCCAATCCCAAGGCTAAATCAAACTATGAAACCGCTAAAGATGCAGCAAAACAAATTCATTCGAAGATGAAAATTGTGCCCGTCAAAACCCTTCAAGACGCTATTGATTATTTGAAGAAGAATTAGA
>JBKXCY010000252.1:0-1954 GCA_046994005.1 Streptococcus sp. | reverse complement strand
GGCCTAGCAGGATGCCTAACGGATTGAAGCCGCCTGCTTGGACAGGGAGGATCAGAAAATAGCTAACCAAGGGAAGGATAGCCATGAGAAGGGTCAGGATGACCGAGATACTCTTTCCAGCAATGACTTCCGCATCTGAGAAGGCATAGGGCCTGTAAAACTGGAGGTCCTTGCTCTCATAAAAGACATTGTAAAAGCTCATGAAGCCTTGGGAAATGGTCATCAAGGAAAAAAGGGCGACCATATTGACAAAGAAGGCTGGTTGGTTCACAAAATCATAGATACTAAAGAGCAAGCCAAATATAACGAAATAGACCAGGCCTAAAAAGAGGTAGTTGAGCACCGATTTACGGGCAACATTGAGTTTGACGTCCGGTTTTTTGGCCTGTTTGGCACGTAATTTTGCGATCTGGGCGGGCTGACTGGCATAGATGATATTGACATTGACCAGCTGTTGGATGATCTTAAGACGCATGATCGCCACCTTCTTCCTTCCGCCCCGCTAAACTGAGATAGATACTTTCCAGGCTTTGTTCTGGATGTTGTCCCTTCAATTCCTCGATCGTCCCATAGAAAATGAGATTTCCCTTTTTCAGAATAGCAATCTTATCACAGAGTTGTTCGGCCACTTCTAAGACGTGAGTAGAGAAAATAACGGTCTTTCCGCGATCCGCATGCTGCCGCATCATTTGTTTTAAATCGTAAGAAGCCTGCGGGTCCAATCCGGTCATGGGTTCGTCCAAGACCCAGATATCTGGATCGGATAAGAGCGCTGCAATGACGAAGACCTTCTGGCGCATCCCATGTGAAAAGGATTCAATTACTTCATAGCGGTGGCTCTGAAAATCAAAGATCCTAAGAAGCTCTTCCAAGCGTTGGTCACAGTCTTTCTGACTCATATCATAAGAGGTCGCAACCAACTCCCAAAATTCATTGGCTGTGAGACGCAAGAAAAGATCCGGCGAATCCGCCACGTAACCGATCTTCTTTTTGATCGCAAGCCGATGGCTATAAAGGTCCTGACCATCTACCTCGATGGTCCCAGTGGTTGGGGTAATCACACTGACCAAACTCTTGATGGTTGTGGACTTACCGGCTCCGTTGTGGCCAATCAAGCCGACAATTTGTCCATCTTCGATGGTCAGATCCAAGTGGTTGAGGGCAATATGCCCATCGTAATCTTTGGTAACTCCGTGAAATGTAATCATGCTAACTCCCTTCACGATCCTTAGAGGGATCGTTTTTCTTATTCTGTTGATAAGCGATCATCGAAATGGTAGAGCAATTCTAGTAAATAGTTTGGAATAGTCTCCAAAAAGTCTTCTTTGTAGACCCGCTCTCCTCGCTTGTGCAATTCTTTGCCCCAGGGTCCTAGATTAACTGCTGGCACCTGAATTTGGGCAATTTTTTCCAGATCCAGATCATAGACCTGAGCTGGTGTGGCTACGCTATCAAGGACGACTTGATAAGAGGCCACATCCTTTTCCAAGGCACAATAGCTGGTGTCGTTAATCCCCATAAAGTATTCCTCGACTTTTAAGGTATAACCCTTTTGGTCCAGATACTTGCGATAATCCTCGATCAAGGACTCGATTTTGAGTTCTGCATTGTCCAAAAAGCGACAATTCATAGAAGGATAATATGGGGGCGCAAAACCAATGACCACCATGGGATCCTTATCTCCGAGAAACTCAAGGAGTCGCTGGATTTGCTGAATGGCAAGGCTCTGGTAGCTGGTCCCATTACGAAAATCGTGTTCCGCTTTTTGGTTAGAAGCTTCCCTAAAGGCTTGGTAGCCTTCTATGCCTTGGCATCGTTCCTCTAGCTCTTGATAGGTGATGACTTTTGGCCTTGCAATTATATGGTCTTGGCCAGCCTGATCCTGCAAGTGTTCATACTTCTTGTAGAAAGCATCCAAGGCCTCCTGACTAAGCTCATCAATCCGCTCTAAGAG
>JBKXCY010000251.1:0-1971 GCA_046994005.1 Streptococcus sp. | reverse complement strand
TTTAATTGGAGGAATGATTGGTGTTGATCCAGTCGCAAAGATCAATTTTTCGTAAGATTCTTTGTGTTCTTTTCCATCAACTTCTGCAGTCACCACTTTGTTGTCATAGTCAATTGAAAGAACAGGAGAGTTCATGTAGACTTTTGCACCTTTTGCTTCCAATTTTTCTTTGTCAGAGTAGAAAAGACCTTCAGGACCATCGATTTGTTCACCGATCCAAAGTGCCATTCCACATCCAAGGAATGAAATGTTTGAGTTTTGGTCAAAAACTACAATTTCATTTTCATTTCCAAAATTATCAAGCATAGTGTTAATACAAGCAGTACCAGCGTGGTTAGCTCCTACAACAACGATTTTACTCATAGAATAATTCCTACCTTTAATTTAATTTACTTCCTGAGTATATCATAAAATGATATCGGTTACAATTATTTTGCTCAGAATTTGTGATCTTTTTTTCAATTTTCCAGAAAATCACACTTCACATGTTTCAAAAAATGTCAAACAATATGCTTGAAAGGATTGTGAAAACGATATCTTTTTGATATACTGTAAGTAAGTGAAAATAGGAAAGGATAGATTTTTAGTGGACCTAAGTAGTCGATCCGAACGGTTGATGGGAACGACCATCACTGTTTCGATCTGTCACCCACAAGCGAATGAACTCTTAGCCCGCTGCTTTGAACTTCTTCGCTCCTACGAACATCGCTTCAGTGCTAATGATGCAAGTTCTGAACTCATGGAGGTCAATCACCAAGCTGGTATTGCTCCTGTCCAAGTACATCCAGATCTTTTTGAACTGATTGCATTAGGTACCTTGCATAGTCAAGCTCAGAACAGCCATTTAAACATCGCCATTGGTCCTCTTGTACAGACCTGGCGAATTGGATTTTCAGATGCTAGACGTCCCCAGCAAGGGGAAATTGATCAAGCTCTGGCCAAGATCGATCCTCACCAAATCCAGCTCGACCCAGAAAACCATACGGTCTTTCTGACGCGTCCTGGAATGAAGATTGATTTAGGAGCCTTGGCTAAGGGCTATAGCGCAGACTGCATTGCGACTTTTTTAAAGAGCCAGGGAGTAACAGATGCCTTGATTGATCTTGGAGGAAATATCCTCACTGTCGGCCAACACCCCATCAAACAACAGCCTTGGCGGATTGGCATTCAAAATCCAGTCGAAAAAAGAGGTCAGCACCTACTGGTCCTCTCTGTCAAGGATAAATCTATTGTCACCTCTGGCATCTACGAGCGTCATTTAGAAGTGGACGGCCAGTCGTTTCACCACATTTTTGATAGCGCGACGGGCTATCCGGTTGAGACAGACTTAGCCAGTATCACCATCATATCTGATCGATCCGTAGACGGGGAGATATGGACTACCCGCTTGTTTGGGGAAGCATCAGCTTCCATTTTAGACATTGTTAACTCACTGCCTGGTATCGATGCTCTTTTGGTATCGCAATCAGGCAAGATTGCCTATACTAATGGGCTTCAAACTTATTTATAATTTCGCTATCAGAAAGGAATTTCCATGATAAAACTCATTGCGATTGTGGGGACTAACTCCAAGCGTTCTACAAACCGTCAACTACTCGAATATATGCAAAAACATTTTGCAGACAAGGCTGAGATTGAATTGGTCGAAATCAAAGACATCCCAGTCTTTAACAAACCAGCCGACAAACAAGTGCCTGAAGCTGTTTTGGACATTGTTGCTAAAATTGAGGCTGCAGATGGTGTCATCATAGGAACTCCCGAATACGACCACTCCATTCCAGCTGTCTTAATGAGCGCACTGGCTTGGCTCTCTTACGGGGTTTACCCATTGTTAAACAAACCTGTTATGATCACCGGCGCTTCCTACGGGACCTTAGGTTCTTCTCGCGCCCAACTCCAACTGCGCCAAATCTTAAACGCACCTGAAATTAAGGCAACGGTTTTACCAGCAAGAATTCGTCTGGTAAAACC
>JBKXCY010000250.1:0-1989 GCA_046994005.1 Streptococcus sp. | reverse complement strand
TGCGTCATGTAACTATTACTAAACCTATTTCATCGCACCAAGCCTAATTAGGTACATTGATGCAGTTCGAACGCTAGTGAGAACTACGATCCTTTCCCGAAACTATTTTTCAGCCTAACTTGAAAAAAGCCTCTACAAAAATCTGGATCCTCAGTCTAGACTTCTGTAGAGGCTTTTAATCTTTTATCTCTCTTCCATTACATATCTTTGTGGATGCGATAAGTATTGTAGGCTGTGACCACATTAGCCACGGCACTGACTCTTGAACTGCGTGCGATATCAGCTTGTAGGGCATTGGCTTCTTCTTGTAAATTCACTTGCGTTTCTTGGAATTGTTGCATTTCCAACAGATTATATGCTTCTGGTAGGGTTGAGGCGCGTCCTTCTGCGATTAAGTTGTAGAGCCGAAAAAGGTCGTGGTAGTTATAAAATTTTTGTGGAAAACCTTGCAGCCCTTGTTGGTAGGCTGGTTGGCTGATCTCCTGGTTATAGAGGGCCTGAGCATTGGCTAGAGCTTGCTTGGCTGGGGCTACAAACACAAAATATTTGAACGCAATCAGCCCACCCATCAAGCCAAGCATCAAGAGAAAGCCGTTCATCAGATGGCTTTGTTCTAAGAGAAAAATCGTGAAGGCGAAAAGAAGATTGAGGGCCATTGTTACAGTGATTGGTCCATTGAGTCTTTTCGCTGCTCGATTCAAGCGGTTTTGTTGCCGTTGGACTTCATCCCAAGCGACTGCAGCTGGTGCTATTAGCACGCGCTTTTCATCTAATAGCTGTAAAATTTCTTGTGTCGTCATTGTAAATCTCCTTTTGTTACAAACTTATCTTCTAGAATTGACCTTATTTTATCAAAAATCCTTTCCTAAAAAAGGGCCATGTAAACTATAGTTTCATTTTTCTTAAAAATAAGAAAAATTCTCGTATTTTGACCGAAAATTAAACTCAGAGTTTAATTTTATTTCTTTTTGAGCTATACTAGGGGAGTACAATAGAAAGGAAGTTTCTTATGTCCTCATCTTCTCCATTTGGTCCAACATTTCGTAAAATTCGCGAAGCACGCGGTCTTTCTCTCAAAGAAGTCGCTGCAGATATTGTCTCTCCTCAGTTCCTCAGCCAATTTGAGCGCTCTCAAAAAGGAGTAACCATCGAAACCTTCTCTCGCCTCTTGCTGTCTATGGGGGTGGATTGGGATACCTTTTTGTCCCATTATCCTGGCTTAACCATTCAAAATTTTAGTCCTATTTTGATGAAATACATCAACCAAGAAAATATGGATTTCTTAGCAATCATCGATCGGTTAAAACATGAGAAATCACCTGTAGCAGAGGAAAGCAAAGAGCTCTGGCAACTCTATTTGCGCTCGCTCGAAATCAATGTCAATAACGCGATGGGAAAAGAAATCCACCTGGAGGACGCGCCCGTCTCGATTCAACGAATCGCTCAAGAAGTACCTTTTGCCTATCAAAATGAAATTGAGCAGGACTTCACCATTGCCCTTTTATCCGTCTTGCCTTATGAAGTGGTGGCTAAGATTCGAAAGGAGTCACTAGAACTGTTTGAAAGCAGTTATTCAGCATACTCTGCCAATGCATTGGCCTCTTTGCTGCTGAATTTGGCCAACTACTTGATTAAAAAAGAACTCTACCTAGAAGCTAAGAATTTCCTCCAGTCCATTAACCAGCTTCGCAAGCGAAAACCGATTTTGAACACCAGTATCTCCATGCAGTTGGAATTTATGCAGGTCTATGCTCTCCTTGGCTTAAACGACAAGGAAGGAGTCTACCGTGCTAAGCAGGTCATGAAAGCACTTGAAGGCTTGATTGCACTTGAAAATTTCGGAACCCCCTTGGTTCAAATCAAAACCAAATTTATGCTCCGAGTCAATGAACTCAACCATACCGGCATTGATTTCTTCAGCGAATAAATCCCTCTCAGACCTAAGACCTATTTTCAAAAAGAAAACCCTTCCTTAAGTTTTCTTTAAGC
>JBKXCY010000249.1:0-2011 GCA_046994005.1 Streptococcus sp. | reverse complement strand
ATACAAACCAACCACTAAAAGGATCAAAGGAATAGCTGCAAAACGCAATAAAATGAGAGACAGTATGGCACAAATAATACCAAAAGATCGCAAAACATTCCATTGAAGATTGTTCTTCATCTGTTCTCGGATCAATCCGATTGCATCCTGAAATTGTTTGGAGTTTTCAAGATCCTCAATTTTCTGCGAATAGTCTGTAGATGCTGAATCATTAGAATGATAGAAATCTCCCAATCAACTCCACTCCTTTCTGACACGAGGCACTTTACTATATTATAACACCAACATAACTTTGTAGCAACTGTATTATAATAGTTTCGGTCCTTTGAAGGTACAAAAAAATCCTGATCCGAAGACCAGGATTTGAGGCACCTTTCGGTGAGAACCGCCGGTTCACACAACTGTTCAAGGTCCGCTCCTGCGTTACAATTGAATGTAGACCTCCTCAGCGCAAAAGGCTCCTAAGAGCCAATCGACTCATCGCATAAATCTAGTTTACCATGAACATCCACAAACTGTCAAGAAGGTAGGTACTTGCTTCCTTCTCGAATACTCAAAGGAGATAACTGCTCTCGATAGCGGTCGATAAAGGCCCCTACCCAATCCGGATTAACCTTGGAATAATTGCGTAAACTCCAGCCGATTGCCTTATTTATAAAGAACTCGCTTTGACCTAGATTATTGAGGATCACTTTTTCTAACAAATCCGTATCTGTTTTTTCTTTCCTCATAAGCTGGTGATCAATGGCAATCCGCCTCAACCAAAAGTCCTGATCCTTACTCCAATCCAGCATAACCTGCTTGGTTTCTGGATAGTGAAAAGTAATCTCTCCGATGATAAGGTCCAATTGATCTATACTGTCCCACCATGATTTGGTTTGAGCCAATTCCTTTAGCTTTGGAAAATCTTCAGGTCTAAGCTCCTTCTTCTTTTTATCCAGATAATCCATAGCAATATATTGGAACTCACGGTAGGGTTGCTGCCAACACTCTTCCACAAAAGCCCAATCAATTGGATTCTTTATGAAAAGCTTAAAAAAATCTCTTTCAATCTTTTTGAGAATTGGTTTTTGAACGCCAAGAAAGCTGAATTTATTTTTCATATAAGCTTCCATTGCTGGGACTTTCTCTGGATCAGCTTGGTCTTCTAACAATTTCAAAAGAATTTTTGTATCCATATGATTCCTCCTTTTTTACATCAAGGTCCAATCAAAGAAAAGAGATAGCCACATAGACGATGAGCCATAGGCATTTTTGATAAACTTTCCAATGTCACTTCCTCTGAAAGAGCCTGGGTTTTCTCAAAATCTTGTTCAATCTTAATCACTTCCAAATTTTTATAGAGATAAACCCCGTCTTCAAAATTTTGATAGAGACTTCGGTAGTCTGTATTAATGGTACCTACCACAGCTTGTTGACCATCAGAAACATAAACTTTAGCATGGACAAAGCCTGGGGTATAGCGGAAAATACGGACGCCAGCATCCAAGAGGACTTTAAAATAGGTCGTCGCAATATCAAAGGCATACTGTTTATCTGGAATTCCTGGCATAATGATACGAACATCCACACCTCGTCTGGCCGCAAAGGTCATGGCCCGAACCAATTCGTCATCCAAAATCAAATAAGGCGTCATGATATAGACATAATTAGTTGATGTATTTAGAAGATGTAAATAAACATTTTCGGCAACCTTGTGGTAGGTCAGCGGTGAATTGCCATAAGGGAGTACAAAGCCCGAACTCTTCCTTTTTTGAGGTTTTTCTTGTAAATAGTGCTCCATATCCGTTTTATCTTCTATTCCAGTCACTGTCCACATGGTCAAAAAGAGAGCTTTTAGCGTTTGAACTGCTGAACCATCTAATCGAAGGGCCGTGTCCTTCCAATGACCAAAGCGTTCTCGTTTATTGACATACTCATCAGCGATATTAACGCCACCAGTATAAGCAACTTGACCATCAATCACTGTAATCTTTCGATGGTCTCGGTAATTGTAATAGGTTGATAGAAT
>JBKXCY010000248.1:0-2021 GCA_046994005.1 Streptococcus sp. | reverse complement strand
GGTGCAGGCCAAGCGACAGCAACTTCAGATGCGAGCGGTCTTGTCAGCTTTGTAGGATTTGAAGCAAAAGATTATGTGGTCAAAGAATTGACAGCGCCAGAAGGTTACCAACTTTCAACTGCTTCAATCACCGTTTCTGAAGCTGAATTGACAGCTTCGGCAGACTTGGCAGTGGATAAAGGAAATGTGGTGAATAAACCATATACTTCAATCCCTCCAACACCACCGACTGTTGAAAAACCTGAATTGAAACTCTACAGCATCCAATTGCACAAAGTGAACCAAGAAGGGAAAGCTCTTGTTGGTGCCGTATTCGGTCTATTTGAGGCAGATGGTACGACTCCTGTAGCGAACCCTTATGGTGCAGGTCAAGCGACAGCAACTTCTGATGCGAATGGTCTTGTAACCTTTACAGGATTAGAAGCAAAAGATTATGTAGTAAGAGAGCTTACAGCTCCAGACGGTTACCAATTATCAGATGAAGTCATCAAAATCGCAGCTAGTGATTTGGTTGCTTCAAACAGTGTAGTGGATAAAGGAAATGTCGTTAACAAACCGTTCACTTCAATTCCACCAACTCCTCCAACTGTTGATAAACCTAAATTAAAACTTTACAATATTCAATTGCATAAAGTAAATGAAGAAGGTGAAGCTCTTCCAGGTGCTGTATTCGGTCTCTTTGAAGCTGATGGTGTCACACCAGTTGCCAACCCTTATGGAGAAGGACAAGCGACTGCTACTTCATCAGATGAAGAAGGTAAGAAGGGGCTTGTAACCTTTACAGGATTGGAAGCAAGAGATTATGTTATCAAGGAACTAACAGCCCCAACTGGCTATCAATTGTTGAGCGATCCAATCACTGTTACAGTGGAAGACTATGTAAGATCTACAAACTTTGTAGTAGATAAAGGAAATGTCGTTAACACGAAGACACCTCCAACTCCTCCAACTCCTTCAACACCTCCAACTCCTTCGACTGATAAACCTAAAGGAAATCATCCTTCTGGTAAACAATCAAAAGAAGGTAAAAAACAAGGTCTTCCTTCTACTGGTGAAACAGTAAGTACTGGACTTGTTGCAGCAGGGCTTGCCCTTGCAGGTGCTGGAAGCATGCTCGTTGCTAAAAAACGCCACGAATAATTCTAAAACAGGTTTTCATCTAGCATTGCTAGATGGACCTGTTTTTTTATTGATGACCGCCCTGTTTTCTGACCTTATTTCCGGTATTTTTGCGTCTTTTCTAAGACACAAAAAAGAGATCAGCTCAAGTCCAATCTCTAACTTCATTATAATTCCTGTAATAAATAACGGAAGAGTTCTAAATTCCCTTTTTCTTCATTGACCAAGTATTCTGGATGCCACTGCAAGCCCATAATCCGATGGCCGTCTACTGCTTCAATGGCTTCGATAGTGTGATCGCGCGGATCAAAGGCGGTCGCACGAAAATTTGGTGCGAGATCCTTGATACTTTGACGGTGAACGGAATTGATTCGACTGGCCTGCCCAAAGAGTTTCTCCACTACACTGCCTTTTTTAGTCTCGATAGAGTGGGAAGTTCCAAACGGAAGTCCTTGCCAATGCCCTTCGATTTCTTGGTTGAGTGTTCCTCCAAAAGCCACATTGATCAACTGAACCCCACGGCAAATTCCTAGAACCGGTTTGTTTTGGCGTACTGCTTCCTTCAGTAGGGCAAGCTCAAATTGATCGCGTTTGATGTTGTAATCGTCGCTCTCGATCGTTTTTTCTTCGCCATAGAGACTAGGATCGACATTTTGGCCTCCACTCAAGATCAATTTATCAATGGTTTCAACATAATCCTTGACTAAGGAAATATCTCCCATCGGAATCACCATTGGTAAGCCTCCAGCTTGGCGAATGCCTTCGGCAAACTGACTAGACACGGAGGAATGAAGGTTTTTCCCTTCCGGGTCAACCGGACAGAGATTAGCGGATACTCCTACGATCGTTCTGCACATAATCATTCCTCCTTTACGTTTTCTTGTATTTATCTTACCACCTAT
>JBKXCY010000247.1:0-2024 GCA_046994005.1 Streptococcus sp. | reverse complement strand
ATATTAAGAAGGTTGGTGGTCAAGAGCTTCATATTTCGAACTTCATCCAAGCTGGATGCAATATTCTCACTCGATTCCATAATGGTCGCTTCAGGCTTTCTAAAAAGCGTTTCGAGACGATTTTGCAGAACTGCTAAGGGCGTCCGCAACTCATGGGAAGCATTTTCCACGAAAGCCTTTTGCTTTTGCATACTCTCAAGAAGGGGCTTGACGCTGAGACGTGCTAAGAAGAGACTAGCGAATAAGGAGATTCCCCAGAAGCAAATCATGACAAGGGCAATTTGGCTTTCGTGCTCTTCACTGGTCTGCTCTAGCTGACTGATATTGGTCATGACAACCGCATACTTGATATCACTATCACTTTCATCATCAGATAAACTCAACTCTGCCATATAGGCCCGGTAACTTTCTTTTTTCCCATAGCTGTTTGTAATTTGGAGCTGGGAAACCTTGTTGAGGAGCTTTCGACCAAACGTCACCGTTTTGAAGTTTAAAAACCCATTACCGGTTGTCAAGTTTTCATATTTTTTATTGAGCAAAACAACAGTGGTATTGGATGTGACATCCCCTTTAGGTTCTGATTTATCATGATCTGGGATCATCATCTCATGATCATTATCATCTCCTTTGGTATTTGACTGTCGCTGGTCTCGATAAGCAATCGCTACAAGTGAGTAGGGATCCTGACTGAGAGTCTTGAGGTTTTCATCGACCGTTGTATAGAGACTCGAGCGCATGACCTGGATGATAATCAGGGTCATGGCTGAGAATATCAAAGTAAAGAGCCCAAAATATCGGATGAAGTAGGAAAAATCATCTTCCCCGACGGTTTTCTTAATTCTGGTTAGCATCTTTTAAGATATACCCCACACTGCGCAATGTTTGCAAGTTCTCAACGAAATCAGTACCTTTTAATTTCTTACGGATTTTTGAAACATAGACTTCAACCACTGAGATGGTCGTATCACTGTCAAAGCCCCAAAGGCGATCGAAGATCTGGGTCTTTGGAAGGATGACATTTTGGTTTTGAAGGAAATAGACCAAAAGATCAAATTCCTTCCCAAGAAGTTCCACTTCTTTCCCATCCACATAAGTCGAATTGGTAGATAAATTGACCTTCAAATTGCCATAATTAAGGGTGTTTTCATTGACCTTCCCTGAGCGCTTCAAGAGGGCTTGAATCCGCATCTTAAGCTCTTCAAGATAGAAAGGCTTGGTGAGGTAATCGTCTGCCCCTAGCTCAAAGCCGTGCCCTTTGTCATCCAGACTTTCTTTAGCTGTCATGATCAAAACAGGGGTTGTCACGCCTTTTTCACGCAATTCTTTCAAGACATGGAAACCGTCTTTTTCAGGAAGCATCAGGTCCAGCAAAATCAAATCATAGATCCCGCTTTCTGCTTCGTAAAGACCTTCTTCTCCGTCAAAGACCTGCATGACATCCGCAAAATCATCTAAAAAATCAAATACTGAATTTGATAAACCAAGGTCATCTTCGACCAATAGAATTTTAATCATCGTCGTATCCTCTTCTCTTTCGTGAGTGAGTCTTTCTAATCTATTCTTAACCATTATAACACGACTTGCCTTCATTTCCTATAGTTTAGAACCTGGTTTTATGATCAAATACAGCCTGCCTGAGGAAGGCTAATTCTATGAGTTTGTCGTGTTTTCTTTGTTACTTTGACTGTCACTCGTCTTGTTTTTATTTTTTGAATTCTTCTTATTGGACTTTTTAGAGGACCCCTGGTTCCCTTCTTGTCCGCCAGATTGGTTCATGCCATTATCTGGACCATTCCCTTGTGGGCCACCATTGCCTTCTTGTGGCATTTGACCCGGACCGCCACCTTGCGGGCCACCTTGGCCTTGGCCACCACCTTGTGGACCACCGCCTTGAGGTCCGCCATCCTGTGGGCCACCATTTTGCTGGTTTCCTTGTGAAGGATGGCCAGTTTGACTATTTTGTTGCTGATTGGATCCTTGGTTCTGACCCGTTTGGACCGGTTGAGAAAATTGTTGGTTATTGG
>JBKXCY010000246.1:0-2047 GCA_046994005.1 Streptococcus sp. | reverse complement strand
CTCTCGGACCTCGCAGGAATTTTTCCTCCTGCAACGGATCCAGGATGAGGTCCACCGTTTCGCCATCACCTTCCACCGCCAGCTTCGTTCTAAGAATTCCTTCTCCTCTCAGTTGGATGGCATCGACGGTTTGGGACCAAAACGCAAGCAGTTGCTGATGAAGCACTTCAAGTCGCTGACCAAGATCAAAGAAGCTACTGTAGATGAGATTGTCACAGTCGGCATCCCGCGAGCAGTGGCGGAGGCAGTGCAAGCCAAGCTCCATCAAGGAAAGCCAGAAGAAGCAAGTCCCTTGGTGGAAGTGGCGGAGGATTCTGAACCATACCAATCATAAGGAGTTTATAATGAACCATCGAATCGCTATTTTATCTGATATCCACGGAGATACGACAGCCCTGGAGGCAGTGATTGCGGATGCGCGTGCTCTAGGCGCGACGGAATACTGGCTTTTAGGGGACATTTTGCTTCCGGGGCCTGGAAGAGAGGACCATTTTGAGTTGCTGGATGCAATTCCGATTACAGCGGCTGTTCGTGGAAATTGGGACGATTGTGTCCTAGAGGCCTTGGATGGCGAGTACGGGTTAGAGGATCCGCAGGAGATCCAACTTCTTCGCCTCACTCAGTACCTCATGGAAGGATTGGATCCTAAGCGGATCGATTGGCTTCGTTCCCTTCCATTGGTAGAGAAGAAGGAGGTCAATGGCATTCGTTTTTCACTGACCCACAACTTACCAGAAAAGAATTATGGTGGAGATTTGCGTCCAGCTAATGCGACGGAGAACTTTGACCAACTGCTGGATGATCAGACGGATCTGGCGATCTACGGTCATGTCCACAAGCAGTTGCTTCGCTATGGCAGTCAGGGTCAGCAGATCCTCAATCCGGGGACTATTGGCATGCCTTATTTTGACTGGGAACCAATTCAAAACCACAGAGCTCAATATGCTCTGATCGATGTCGAAGAAGATGGGGTGACCAACCTGCAATTTCGTAAGGTGGCCTATGACTATGAAGCAGAGCTCCAAGATGCTAAGGACAAAGATCTTCCTTTTATTGAGATGTACGAAGAATTGAGACGCGAGGATAACTATCGGGGCCATAACATCGAGCTCCTAACTAGCTTAATTGAGAAATACGGTTATGCCAAAGAAGTAGCTGACTATTTCAATCTTTCCAATGAATCATAGGTGGATCTCTTGTGTATTCAACCTATAAAAAAGAAGCGGAACTTCAAAATGTCCGCTTCTTTTTTCACAATCTTAGGCTGTAAAACCCTGCAAGCTCTTTCATTTTGTGTTAAAATAGAGGTAACAGAAATAGAAAAGGAAGAAGCTTATGAAATTTCTAGAGCTCAATAAAAAACGCCATGCGATCAAGCATTTCACTGACCAACCGGTCGATCCAAAGGATGTACGGACTGCCATTGAAATCGCAACCTTGGCCCCTAGTGCCCACAATAGCCAGCCTTGGAAATTTGTGGTCGTTCGTCAAAAAAATGCTGAATTGGCAAAATTAGCCTATGGTGCAAACTACGATCAAGTCATGGAAGCACCTGTGACCATCGCCCTCTTTACAGATACTGATTTGCAAAAACGGGCTCGCAAGATTGCGCGTGTCGGTGGGGTGAAAAACTTCACAGACGAACAGTTGCAATACTTTATGCAAAATCTTCCTGCTGAATTTGCGCGCTATGATGCCCAACAAACAAGTGATTACTTGGCTTTGAATGCTGGTCTTGTGGCCATGAACTTGGTACTTGCTTTGACAGACCAAGGCATTGGAACCAATATTATCTTGGGATTTGATAAATCGAAAATCAATGAAGTCTTGGATATCGAAGAGCGTTTCCGTCCGGAAGTCTTGATTACGGTTGGCTATGCGGCTGAAAAAGTAGAGCCAAGCTATCGCTTACCAGTAGACGAAATCATTGATAAACGCTAAGCCAATTAGCAAATAGAAGATAGAGGAGGAATTCATGACAACAGTTGACTTTAAAGCAGAAGTAGAAAAACGTCGCGAAGAGATGATGGCTGACCTATATAGCCTC
>JBKXCY010000245.1:0-2112 GCA_046994005.1 Streptococcus sp. | reverse complement strand
CCTCAGTGCTTTAAAACTAGTGAATATGTATTACAAAACCCAAAATAAATAAATGACTAACTATTAGTAATTAGTAAATAAAACCAAAATAATATTTGACAAGTACAGTCAGAGGGGGTAGAATGAGAAAAAGATGTACAAAAATTAACAATTTGTTGAGATAATCACGATCTCAACGGGAGAAGTTTATGGGGAAATTGAAGATCATGGTTGTGTTTGGGACACGACCGGAGGCCATCAAAATGGCCCCTTTGGTGTTGGAGTTACAAAAACATCGAGAGACGCTGGAGACTGTCACCGTAGTTACAGCCCAGCATCGTCAAATGTTGGACCAAGTCTTACAGACTTTTCATATTCAGCCACAGTATGACTTGAATATTATGGGGAAACGTCAAACCTTACCCGAGATTACTGGTAAGATATTGGATCAATTGGATCCTGTGGTGAAAAAGGAAAAACCGGATATGATGCTGGTGCATGGAGATACGACAACGACCTTTGCGGCTAGTCTGGTTGCCTTTTACAATCAAGTCAGTATTGGACACGTCGAAGCTGGTTTACGGACCTTTGATAAGTATTCTCCATAGCCCGAAGAGATGAACCGTCAGATGACGGATAACTTAGCAGATTTGTATTTTGCGCCAACAAGCGAAAGTAAGGCCAATCTTTTAATGGAACATCATCCGGAATCTGCTATTGTGGTGACGGGAAACACAGCGATTGATGCGCTGAAACTGACGGTTCAAGAGGACTATCACCACGAGGTGCTGGATCGATTGGATCCAACGAAAAAATTGATCCTTGTCACCATGCATCGAAGAGAAAATCAAGGGCAACCGATGAGAGCAGTATTTCAGGCACTACGAGAAATGGTGGACAAGCATCCTGAGATTGAGGTGGTTTATCCCGTTCATTTGAGTCCAGCTGTTCAAGAAGCTGCGACGAGCATCTTAGGAGATCACGATCGGATTCATCTCATTGCCCCTTTGGATGTATTGGACTTCCATAACCTAGCCTCCAGAAGTTACTTTATCATGTCGGATTCTGGCGGTGTGCAAGAAGAAGCTCCATCATTAGGAAAACCTGTACTGGTCTTACGGGATACGACAGAACGTCCAGAAGGGGTCAAAGCTGGTACCTTAAAATTAGTTGGTACAGATCCTGCAATGGTCAAATCCACAATGGAAGAGCTATTAACCAACGAAAGACTGTATGCTGAAATGGCGAATGCTCGCAATCCGTATGGAGATGGGAAAGCATCTGAGCGGATCGTACAAGCGATTCAACAGTATTATGGTTTAGGAGATGCTGTTGAAGAATTTCAAGAGGGAGAATAAGAATCATGAAAAAAACTGAGAAGTTAAGTCGATGGTTGCTGATTTTGCTTGTTTTCGAAGCCCTTCTTTTCCTATATTGCTTATTTTTTGCAAGAGAGATTCTGATTGAAGAAGGTTTGTTTCTTGTCTTGGGTTTGTTCACAATCATTGTTTTATCGGATTTATTGCTAACCTGGGTCATCCTTCTTTCCTTTGCCTTTGGAATTGTGTCGTTGGTCGCAGGCGTTGTGTATATTCCGTTTAACCAGGCCTTGCTCTTACTCTTTAGTTTTCCAGTCTTGCTTGGAATTTTGAGTCAAATTCGTTATCACCTATTTAAAGAAATTGCAAAAGTACAGGATCAAGAACCAGATGCTTATGTGGATTATCGCAATCGAATTGCAGCCTATAGTTCGCAGAGCAATGATCGCATTCAGGCTCTCTTAATTCATTGGTCGCATGAAGAATTATTTTTCCAAATGCAACCTAGGGAATACAACCGAACATTGAATCAAATTCATTACTTGTTATCCAATCATATCAAGCAAAATGGGAGTTTGTATTATGTATCAGATGGAAACTTTTTGTTGTTCGATTCAACTAGTCAGACCAATCTGAAAGACGAATATGAAACGGTGATAAAACCCCAATTGGAAAGTCTCGTTTTTCGTGGTGAAGATGGGGTTCAAGCCATTCAATTTCAATCAGGATTTTTAGCGGTTGATCCTACTAACCGCACCAAGTATTATCGCTATAAAGAGATGATGAGTTATTTAAAACGTCAGTTAGAGACGGA
>JBKXCY010000244.1:0-2141 GCA_046994005.1 Streptococcus sp. | reverse complement strand
CAATCTTCTTGATCTAGCAGATCGCCAGATTGGCCAACTTTCAGGAGGGCAATTCCAACGGGTCCTGATCGCCCGCTGCTTGGTCCAAGAAGCAGATGTTATCTTTTTGGATGAGCCCTTTGCAGGGATTGACTCCGTTAGCGAAGACATCATTATGCAGACACTAAAAACCTTGAAAAAAGAAGGCAAGACCATCCTGATCGTCCATCACGACCTCAGCAAGGTCCCAGCTTACTTTGACCAAGTCCTCCTCCTTCATCGCAAGCTAATTGCTTTTGGAAAAACAGAGGAGACTTTTACCAAGGAGAATCTGCATGCCGCTTACGGTCATGAACTCTTTATAGGAGGTGGAGTCGGATGATTACAGAATTTATCGATGGATTACAACAATTTCATTTCCTACAAAACGCCTTTATTACTGCTATCGCCATCGGAATTGTTGCTGGTGCGGTCGGATGTTTCATTATTTTACGAGGCATGTCTCTCATGGGAGATGCCATCTCACACGCGGTCCTTCCAGGGGTGGCTTTGTCCTTTATCCTGGGTATCAATTTCTTTATTGGCGCCATTGTCTTTGGTCTTTTAGCTTCTGTCCTCATCACCTATATCAAGAGCAACTCCATCATCAAGAGCGACACTGCGATTGGGATTACCTTTTCTTCTTTCCTCGCCTTAGGGGTCATCTTGATTGGAGTCGCTAAAAGTTCCACCGACCTTTTTCACATCCTCTTTGGAAATATCTTGGCCGTGCAAGACCAGGATATGTGGATGACCATTGGTATTGGTGTGGCGGTCTTACTGGTGATTGTTCTGCTCTTTCGTCCCTTGCTGCTCACATCTTTTGATCCCGTTCTAGCCCAATCCATGGGTGTTCGGGTCAAGGCCTATCACTACCTCCTCATGGTACTCTTGACCTTGGTTTCTGTCACGGCTATGCAGAGTGTCGGGACCATTCTCATCGTCGCCATGCTCATCACACCCGCTGCGACGGCCTATCTCTACACCAATAATCTCTGGTCCATGATGCTCCTTTCATCCGGATTAGGTGCCCTAGCCTCCATCCTGGGACTCTTTATTGGCTATAGTTTCAACATCGCCGTTGGGTCTTGTATTGTCCTCACTTCTGCCATCTTCTTTCTCATCAGCTTCTTTATCGCTCCTAAGCAAAGAAAGAACAGGCACGCTCTTTCATCTCATAAAAGGAGAAACACATGAAAAAATTCACTTCTATCCTCGCCCTCTTTGTGGCGCTCTTATTTGGTCTGTTGGCCTGTAGCAAAGGCTCTTCTTCTGGAGCTTCTGGTAAATTGAAAGTGGTCACCACCAACTCCATCCTTGCAGATATAACTAAAAATATTGCTGAGGATAAGATCGATCTGCACAGTATTGTTCCTGTCGGCAAAGATCCTCACGAGTACGAACCGCTTCCAGAAGATGTCAAAAAGACTTCGCAAGCAGACCTCATCTTCTACAACGGGATCAACCTCGAAACCGGTGGCAATGCTTGGTTTACTAAATTGGTCAAAAATGCCAATAAAGTTGAAAACAAAGACTATTTCGCAGCTAGCGACGGAGTCGACGTCATCTACTTGGAAGGCCAAAACCAAGCTGGAAAAGAAGACCCTCACGCTTGGCTCAATCTCGAAAACGGGATCCTCTATGCTAAAAACATTGCCAAGCAATTGATCGCCAAAGATCCGAAAAATAAGGACTTCTACGAAAAAAATCTAGCAGCCTATACTGAAAAACTCAGCAAGCTCGACCAAGAAGCCAAACAAAAATTCAACAATATCCCAGAAGAGAAGAAGATGATTGTAACCAGCGAAGGCTGCTTCAAGTACTTCTCCAAAGCCTACGGCGTCCCATCTGCCTATATCTGGGAAATCAATACGGAAGAAGAAGGCACACCTGACCAAATCAAAACGCTGGTAGAGAAATTGCGTCAAACCAAAGTACCGGCCCTCTTTGTCGAATCCAGTGTCGATGAGCGTCCTATGAAAACTGTGTCTAAGGATACCAATATCCCTATCTTTGCAAAGATCTTTACTGACTCGATTGCCAAAGAAGGGGAAAAGGGCGATAGCTACTACAGCATGATGAAGTGGAACTTAGACAAGATCGCAGAAGGATTGAGTCAGTAG
>JBKXCY010000243.1:0-2155 GCA_046994005.1 Streptococcus sp. | reverse complement strand
GTATGGAAATGATGGGGGCAACCGTTCATGCGGTTGAAACCGGGACTAAGACCTTGAAAGACGCCGTAGATGCTGCATTTGGAGCATGGATGGCGGATCTGGATGCCTTTTACGTTTTGGGTTCTGCTGTTGGCCCTCACCCTTACCCAACCATTGTGCATGAATTCCAAAAGGTGATCAGTGAAGAATCTAAACGTCAAATCTTGGAAAAAGAAGGTCGTTTGCCAGACTATGTGATTGCCTGTGTCGGTGGTGGCTCTAATGCCATCGGTGCCTTTTCTGAGTATGTCGCAGAAGAGGAGGTCGGCTTGATTGGGGTAGAAGCAGCTGGTCATGGCTTGGACACCGATCAACACGCAGCGACCATGACCAAAGGGACTATCGGTGTGGTTGATGGGATGAAGACCTATGCTGTCTTTGGCGAAGATGGAAAAGTAGCGCCAGTTTACTCGATCTCTGCTGGTTTGGACTACCCAGGGGTTGGCCCAGAGCATGCTTTCTTTAAAGATTCTGGTCGTGTCGAATATGTAGCAGCGACAGATGATGAAGCAGTAGAAGCCCTTCTTCTTCTCAGTAAGACAGAAGGGATCCTCCCAGCCATTGAAAGCTCACACGCGATTGCAGAAGCGGTTAAACGTGCTCCAAAACTGGATAAAGACAAGATCATCATCATCAATGTTTCCGGACGTGGGGACAAGGACGTGGCTGCCATCGCCGATTATCTAGAAGCGAAAGCTACAAAATAAGAAGAACTTATCTGCAAAATATCGTATAAAGCAGTAAAGCGTGATAACTGAGAAAGAGACAGGGAACAAAGGGAATCCGGTCTCTTTCTTTTTTGAGAGCAAAGACGAGAATACCTAAGATGGATGCGATCTGAATGAGAAAGAGAATCTGGGTAGAAGAAAAGCTTAGCGAAAAGGTAGCTAGTAAGAGAAAATCTCCTGCTCCCATTCCGATAAAGAAAAAGTGAGCTCCTATCGCAAGGAGTAAAAAGACCAGCATGAGGAGATTACCACCGGATAAAAAGAGGACCAGGGCATGGAGACAGCACCAGATGAATAAAGGGTATTCCATAAATCGAAGGTCATAGATGGCTAAAACGGCAGCTCCCAGTAGTGTTAGAAGTTGAGGCAGAGAGAGGAAACCATTGGCGTAGGCTAAAAAGAGCAGGCCACTCCAAACCTCAAAAAGGCAGTACCAAAATGGGTAGGGCTGATGACAGTAGCGACAGCGAAAGCGATGGAGTAGTTGCGAGATGATGGGGATGAGATCCCAAACTCCAAGGACGTGCTGACAGTGATCACAATGACTGCGAGGAGCGAGAATGGATTGGTTTGGGAAACGATCGACAACTAGTCCCAAAAAAGAGGCGATGCAAGTACCGATGGTAAAAAAATAAAAGTTAATCATACTTATTTATTCGTAAAGCAATCGGAAAATGTCATCATTTGCTTGAAAATCTTGTAAAGCCTTTCTAAATTTGATACAATAATGAACATGAAAAACCTGTATGATGTTCAACAATTTTTAAAACGTTTTGGAATCATCATTTATGTAGGGAAGCGCCTCTATGACATCGAATTGATGAAAATTGAGCTTCAACGTCTTTATGATGCAGGCCTGATGGAGCGGCTCGATTATTTAGAAGCCGATACCGTTTTAAGAAGAGAACACAAGCAAGAATTAGAATTTTTGAAAAAGAGTGAGGTAGAGTAATGGGAAATATCATTGTTTGGTTGGCTATTTTAGGAGCGTTTGGATGGATGGCGTTTAATTATTTCCGCATCCGTAAAGCTGCTAAATTTGTGGACAATGCAACCTTTGAAGAGCTGATTCGTCAAGGGCAGTTGATTGACTTGCGAGAGCCAGCTGAGTTTCATGCCAAGCATATTTTAGGAGCACGCAACATTCCTTCTACTCAGTTGAAATTGAGTCTTGCAGCCTTGCGCAAAGACAAACCAATTTTGCTCTATGAGAATAGCCGTAGTTCGCGTGTAACCAATGCGGCCCTATATCTTAAGAAACAGGGTTATACAGACATTTATGTCTTGTCTTATGGTCTTGATTCTTGGAATGGGAAAGTGAAAAAAGACGCCTAATAAAAGAGAGTGGGACAGAAATCGGTCATTCGTTAGAATTCGATTTCGTCGTC
>JBKXCY010000242.1:0-2188 GCA_046994005.1 Streptococcus sp. | reverse complement strand
GCCAGGAGTTTTCCAGCGTGCCCTCGCGTCCTTCTGGTTCTGGTTCTTCGTGCTATTCACTATCCTAATGTCTATTGTTCCTTATGTGATTCCGCTCTTCCAGATGGCCAATCTTAAGGGGTGAGCTTGATCGATTATTAGCAAAGAGGGATCGTTTTAGATCCCTCTTTTTTGCTATGAAAAAGGGCAAGTGAAGATAAAGGATTGAGGATGTGGGTCTGATATATAATTTAAAAATTATTTTTAACTTGGTGAAGGTGGATAATAATACAAACATATTAGAGAGAGGCTAACCCCTCCCTTTTTTGCTATAATAGAGAGTATGAATAACTTGATTAAATCCAAGCTCGAGCTCTTGCCGACGAGTCCGGGCTGTTACATTCACAAAGACAAGAACGGTACCATCATCTATGTGGGGAAGGCCAAGAATCTTCGCAACCGGGTGCGGTCCTATTTCAGAGGGAGCCACGATACCAAGACGGAAGCGCTGGTATCTGAGATTGTGGATTTTGAGTTTATCGTCACTGAGTCCAATATTGAGGCCTTGCTTCTTGAGATCAACCTGATCAAGGAGAACAAGCCCAAGTACAATATCATGCTCAAGGACGACAAGTCCTATCCCTTCATCAAGATTACCAATGAGCGCTATCCGCGCCTCATCATCACACGCCAGGTTAAAAAGGATGGTGGCCTCTATTTCGGTCCCTATCCGGATGTGGGAGCTGCCAATGAGATCAAACGGCTTTTGGATCGGATTTTCCCTTTCCGAAAGTGTACCAATCCGCCTTCCAAGGTCTGCTTTTACTACCATTTAGGGCAGTGTATGGCTCACACAGTCTGCCACAAGGACGAGGCTTATTTCAAGGGCATGGCCCAGGAGGTCTCTGATTTCCTCAAGGGGCAGGATGACAAGATTATCGATGAGCTCAAGCTCAAGATGACTACCGCAGCGCAAAACATGGAATTTGAGCGGGCGGCCGAGTATCGGGATCTGATCCAGGCCATCGGGACCCTGCGGACCAAACAGCGGGTCATGGCCAAGGATTTGCAGAACCGGGATGTCTTTGGCTACTACGTGGACAAGGGCTGGATGTGTGTACAGGTCTTCTTTGTCCGTCAGGGCAAGCTGATCGAGCGCGACGTCAACCTCTTTCCATACTACAATGATCCGGACGAGGATTTCTTGACCTATGTGGGGCAGTTTTACCAAGAGAAATCTCACCTGATCCCTAATGAAATCCTGATCCCTCAAGATATCGATGAGGAAGCGGTCAAGGCCCTAGTGGATACCAAGGTCCTCAAGCCCCAGCGTGGGGAGAAGAAGCAGCTGGTCAATCTGGCCATCAAAAATGCGCGTGTCAGTCTGGAGCAGAAGTTCAATCTCCTTGAAAAATCCATGGAAAAGACCCAAGGTGCTATTGAAAACCTTGGAAAACTTCTGCAAATCCCAACCCCTGTGCGTATTGAATCCTTCGACAACTCCAACATCATGGGGACCAGTCCAGTCTCTGCCATGGTGGTCTTTATCAATGGGAAGCCAAGCAAAAAGGACTATCGTAAGTACAAGATTAAGACTGTCGTGGGTCCAGATGACTATGCCAGCATGCGGGAGGTCATTCGCAGACGCTACAGTCGTGTCATGCGGGATGGCCTGACGCCACCAGATCTGATTGTTATCGATGGGGGTCAAGGCCAGGTTAATATCGCTAAGCAAGTCATCCAGGAAGAGTTGGGGCTGGATATTCCCATTGCAGGCCTGCAAAAGAATGACAAGCACCAGACCCATGAATTGCTCTTTGGCGATCCTCTCCAAGTCATCGAACTCTCTCGAACCTCGCAGGAATTTTTCCTCCTCCAACGGATCCAGGATGAAGTCCACCGTTTCGCCATCACCTTCCACCGCCAGCTACGGTCCAAGAATTCCTTCTCCTCTCAGTTGGACGGCATCGAAGGCTTGGGACCAAAACGCAAGCAGTTGCTGATGAAACACTTCAAGTCACTGACCAAGATCAAAGAGGCCACTGTAGATGAAATTGTCACAGTCGGTGTTCCGCGAGCAGTCGCGGAGGCAGTGCAAGCCAAGCTCCATCAAGGAAAGCAAGAAGAAGAAAGTCCATTGATGGAAGTGGCGGAGCCCTCCCAAGGATTTAAGTAATTTCACCATCCATTTTCATGGATGGTTTTTACG
>JBKXCY010000241.1:0-2197 GCA_046994005.1 Streptococcus sp. | reverse complement strand
GTTTAGTACGATCCATCTTGATCATCTCATTGGTTGTCCCTTTGAGGTCAGCTGGGAGCAATTGATCAACTCCTTCGTCAGCTGTCGTCGCCTTGTCATCCCCAAACCAATCAAGTGCGTTGTTTTCATCCATATCAGGACTCAAGTGGCCAAGGTATGGTTGGCTGACTTCTTTACCGGTCACTCCATCAACCGTTGCGATAGAGTGGATCGCCTTCCCGTAAGATGCTGGCGCATCCCCTTCATCAAGTGGGAAGAATCCAAGCATGGCTGATTGTTTCCCACCTGAAGCAATGTAAAGACCAATCTCAGAAGCTCCTTTTGTCATCACAAGAGGAACAGCAACATCACTTGCAGAAATATTTGGCCCGAAGACCCCTGTTCCGAGACCTCCAGTTGTTAAATCGGCACTTCCAAAGTACTTCCAAGCAACAGCTTTTTTATCTGGACCTGCTTGAGTTGAACCTCGAAGTTGGGTAAGGTTGACCGTATAAAAATTTATTCCATTTATATTTGTGGTAGGTTTTGAACCAAATAAATTGTCTGTATCTTGTGGAATAAACGTTCTAGTCCATGTTTTTCCGTTTTTATACCACTCACCAATTTGTTGCCATCCTTCTCCGTTGGTGGTGAACATTACCAATTCACCTGGGTTAGCGGATTCACCATCTGCCATGACAATGGCAGGTTTGACCACTTTTCCACGGAAGGTAGCCGAAACATCAAACTGAACCCCAATATTACCCCCGTCAAACTCGGCACTGATGGTTGTCTTCTTTTTATCCCCAGTATTAATGCCTTCTTTTCGTATTTCTGTCCATTGGCTTTGAGGTTCGGCAATAACTTTGGCTTCTTCACTGCATTAAAGCTGCTCTCGTTTGTGTCGCATTGCCACCACCATTCACATAACCATTTCTGGCATTGGGGTCATAGGTCGCTTTCAGCAGCTGTTGCTCCTCTTTATTCAGCGCTTTTTGTAGATTTCTGTCGCTTGGAAAGGTTTTAAAGATTTAACTTTGATGGTTACCACATAGCCCGGCATGATTTCTTTGGTGTAAGTCGCGCCGACTTGGAGAGCAAGTTCACCTTTTGATGCTGTCGTAGTACCAGTCCAGTTGGCAGTATCCCCAAAGTCCAACCAAGAGATTTGGCTAGCCAAGTCAGCGGCTTTGATATTTGTTGTGAACCCTGGTTTTGCTTCCTTCGGAGTTGCAGTAGCATCTTGAACATCATCTGCGATGAGGTTGGGATCGTTTGGATCACCGATAGAACGACGGCTACGACGTTTACCAGAAGTTTCAGGTGTAACTGCATGTGTTTCAGTAGATGCTGGAACTCCAGCTGCTAGTTGAGTGCCCTTATCAGCACTTGTTGAAGTTGCTTCTACTGCCTTGTTTTCTAGCCTAGCTGCTTCTAGGCTTGGTGTTGCTGCTGTTGATGTTTCCGGTGCTGTTGAGGCAGCAGATGCTGCTGTACTCGTGCTTGAAGCGGCACTTGTAGACGCTGCGGCAGTTGATGTAGCTTGTTCAGTGATTGCTGCGTTTGCATCATAGGTTGATGTCGTTGCAGCTGTTGATGTTGCTGACGTTGCTGTTGCAGTTGATGTAGCTGGTGCTCCTGAAGTTGTCGTCACAGCTGCGACACTATCACTGCTTGTATCTGTCTTTTCTTCAGCGGCTGCACTTGCAGCGGTTCCCACCATCACAAGTGTTCCCAAAAGTACTGAGCAAACCCCCACATTCAATTTACGAATTGAGAATCTGCTAATACGATCATTAAATAAGTCTTTCCCCATTTAATGGACCTCCATATTTATCTATAAATTAACATTCTTTTTAAAATTGTTTAGTTTTTTTCCAAACCTTATCTATTTTAACAAAACCCGAACGATATTCAAAATGTTTTGACTCAAAAATGAGTAAAAATTTTTAGCTGAAATAATTTTAAATTTAAAACGATTTTACCCGTAAATACAGGCATCAAAAAACCTTGATTTATCACTAAATCGCGAGTTCAAACTTTAACTGTGGCTTCACTGGATCATAATCTACCAGTTCAAAATCCTCTGGTTTGATATCAAAGAAATTTGTCCCGTCTGGCACGTTCAAGACCAGGTGTGGCCGACAATTTGAAGGCTCTCGACGGAGCAATTCTTCTGCTTGCTCAAATTGATTATCATAAATATGAAGGTTGTTAA
>JBKXCY010000240.1:0-2207 GCA_046994005.1 Streptococcus sp. | reverse complement strand
GTGGTTGAGTGGGCTCTACTACGCTGATTCCATCAGCTTTTACAGCCCTACTCAATTGTGCGGAGGTGGGACGGCGAAATCGAATTCTAACGAATTACCGATTTCTGTCCCACTCTCTCTTTTGACAAAGTCGTCCTTGTAATTACTGTTTACCAGACTGTTCCATATTCCAGAAGTCGGTTACAGCACCACGTGATGCTGAAGACACGATATGAGCGTATTTACCCAGAACCCCACGGCTATACAGCGGTGGCAAGGTTGTTTCAGCTTTGCGTTTCGCTAACTCTTTGTCTGAAACGTGCATGGTGATTTCTTTGGTATCTTGATCAACTGTTACCATGTCCCCTGTGTGGAGGTAGGCGATTGGGCCACCAACCTGAGCTTCAGGCGCAATGTGACCGACAACGAGACCATAAGTACCACCAGAGAAGCGTCCATCTGTCAAGAGGGCCACCTTGTCCCCTTGACCTTTCCCAACAATCATGGATGACAAGGACAGCATTTCCGGCATACCAGGACCACCCTTAGGACCTACGAAACGGACAACGACAACGTCGCCATCCACAATTTCATCCGAAAGAACGGCTTCAATGGCAGCTTCTTCTGAGTCAAAGACCTTAGCAGGACCCGTGATGTTACGAACTTTCACACCTGATACTTTGGCAACCGCCCCTTCTGGAGCCAAGTTCCCTTTCAAGATGATCAATGGACCATCCGCACGTTTTGGATTTTCAAGTGGCATGATAACTTTTTGACCTGGTGTCAAATCAGCGAAGGCTTCCAAGTTCTCAGCTACTGTTTTACCAGTACAGGTGATACGATCCCCGTGAAGGAACCCATTCTTCAGAAGGTATTTCATGACGGCTGGCACACCACCGACATTGTAAAGGTCTTGGAAGACATATTTCCCTGAAGGTTTCAAGTCCGCCAAGTGAGGCACGCGCTCTTGGAAATCGTTGAAGTCTTCCAGCGTCAAGTCAACATTAGCCGCATGAGCGATCGCAAGTAAGTGCAGAGTGGCATTGGTGGATCCACCCAGCGCCATGGTTACTGTGATGGCATCTTCAAAGGCTTCACGAGTCAAGATGTCAGATGGTTTGAGTCCCATCTCCAGCATCTTGACAACTGCACGACCTGCTTCTTCGATATCTGCCTTTTTATCAGCTGATTCAGCAGGGTGAGAAGATGAACCTGGTAAGCTCATCCCAAGGACCTCGATCGCTGTCGCCATGGTGTTGGCCGTATACATACCACCACAGCCACCAGGGCCAGGGCAGGCGTTACACTCTAATTGCTTCACTTCTTCAGCGGTCATATCGCCGTGATTCCATTGCCCAATTCCTTCGAAAACAGACACCAAGTCGATATCCTTGCCGTTCAGATTACCCGGAGCAATGGTCCCACCATAAGCAAAGATCGCCGGGATATCCATATTGGCAATGGCAATCATGGAACCAGGCATATTCTTATCACAACCCCCGATGGCTACAAAGGCATCCACGTTGTGACCACCCATAGCCGCTTCGATAGAGTCCGCAATGATATCACGTGATGTTAGGGAGAAGCGCATCCCTGGAGTCCCCATAGCGATCCCGTCCGCAACCGTAATGGTGCCAAATTGGACCGGCCAAGCTCCTGCATCTTTCACACCTTCTTTGGCCAGTTTTCCAAAATCGTGGAGGTGAATGTTACAAGGGGTATTTTCCGCCCATGTCGAAATCACTCCGACAATCGGTTTCTCAAAGCTTTCATCGGTCATTCCCGTCGCGCGAAGCATGGCACGGTTGGGAGATTTTACCATGCTATCGTAGACACTACTACGATGGCGTTTGTCTAATTCTGTCATGTCATTCCTCTCGTTTCATTTTTTACCATTATAGCATAAAAGAAGCCACAAAGATAGGCAAGGACTTTGGAGAAACAGACAACAGAAAAGTTTCTTTCAAAAATTTCATTTTTTTGTCAAGTAACTTTACTTTACAAAAAAGTTTTGTTATACTGTTACAGTTGATGAAAATCAAACCTAATTGAATTTATATCTTAAAAGGAGAAAAACGAAATGGCAGTACCTGCACGTCGCACATCAAAAGCGAAGAAAAACAAACGTCGTACGCACTACAAAGTAACAGCTCCATCTGTAAACTTTGACGAAGCAACTGGAGATTACTCACGTTCACACCGTGTATCACTTAAAGGATACTACAAAG
>JBKXCY010000239.1:0-2217 GCA_046994005.1 Streptococcus sp. | reverse complement strand
CTCTTCTATTATACCATGTTTTCTTGAATTCTCAGCCTTAAACGAGGATACAAAAAAATGAAGCTACCGAAGTAACTTCTATTTCATATTCTAGCGAATTTGCTCAAAATGCAAATGCACGGCGATATGATCACCATAGCCACTCCGTTCCAAATCACGTTGCAAGCGATAAGAAATGTAGTGTTCTGCAATGGTAATATAACCAGCACCAAGTAAACGGTGCTCAACCATTGATTGGATCATGCTGATGGTTGCGCGTTCTACTTGTGCTTCATCCAAATCCATAGCAACTTTCTTGGTCACTTGAGCTAGGTTTTGTCGCAAATCATCTGTCAAAACATAGACAACTTGCGCAGCTTTCAAAATAGCTTGGTAAATTTTATCTGGGTTGAATTCAACCACTTCTCCACTACGTTTAATGACTTCCATCGGAGTCTCCTTTATTTTAAATTTTCATGAATACTCCATTTCCTTTATAATGAAATGAAGACCTACTACTTTATTATATAATTTTTTTGACAAGAATCAAAGCTCTTTTCAGGACTTAGTGTGGTTAATTGAATGAAAAAATCTAACGATCACTTTTTTCCATGACCACATCTTCTTTTTTATAGCTGTAGGTCAATCTCCAAAGATGGTCAGAGACATGGTCTAAACGGAAGGTCTTCAAAATTTTCTCCAGAGGTAACTTCTCCATCTCTACTTTTCTAAGGAGTTCCACTAGTAGTTCACCACCAGCATTGACCGCAATCAGCTGATCTTCATCGCTATCATATTGGAGAAGGACTGTTTTAGTCGGTTTATAGAGAACATTATAGAGATTATAGGCTCTATCAATTTCAAAATGTTTATCCTTATCAGCTTCTCTTGAGTAGCGGTGTATTGTAAGAGGACCGATTTGAAAAGCCCCTGCTAAACTAAAAATGAATCCTAAAGCTGCTATTGATTCCCAAAGAAGATTGAGTAGCTTGGAATCGAAGTCAAATATGAAATGAAGGAGCAACAAAATAATTCCTGTACCAAATCCAATTAAAAGTAAGAGTGCACCGATGCATCCAGCTTTTTCGCCTGTTTTAATGGTCGGTTTATCATAGATTATCACACCATCTAACTTATCAAGGCTATGACGTTCTTTAAATTTTTCTAGTTCTAATTTTTCTGAATCCGTTTTCTCTAACTCTGACATACATTCCTCATGACAATTTTATTAATAATCCGGACGAAGAACTCCCGTAATGATCTCTTTGGTTGCATGGTAATCCCCATCTACTACAACCTTGATGATGCGTTTCGCTTCTTCTGCCGGTGCTGGCACCAATGGTAAACGGGTCGGCCCTGCTTCAAAGCCCATATAGTTTAAGACAGCTTTGACAGGAGCTGGACTCGGATAAGA
Organism: Streptococcus sp.; assembly: GCA_046994005.1. Taxonomy (GTDB): domain Bacteria; phylum Bacillota; class Bacilli; order Lactobacillales; family Streptococcaceae; genus Streptococcus. Next base: position 824 of record JBKXCY010000239.1, on the reverse strand, counting down.
GAAGAGAGCATTGACTTTAGGGATAAATTGACGTTGGATAGCCGCAGCCTTTTTAATATCGTTGTGTTCAATAGCTTGGAACATCTCATGTATTTCATCTCCATTTGTATGAGAAGCCACTGAGATCACTCCATCTGCACCAAGATTCATCGCATGGAAAGCATCTCCATCTTCCCCTGTATAGACGAGAAATTCTTCTGGCTTGTGTTCAATCAAATAGGCCATATTAGCAAGAGTTGTACACTCTTTGACCCCAATGATATTTGGGTGTTCTGCCAAACGAAGCATGGTTTCAGGCGTCATTTCCACAACCACGCGTCCAGGAATATTGTAGATAATAATCGGAAGATTGGATGCATCTGCAATCGCTTTAAAGTGTTGATACATTCCTTCTTGGGATGGTTTGTTGTAGTAAGGAACGATAGCCAATCCTGCTGCAAAGCCACCAAAAGCATCCACTTCTTTAACGAACTCAATCGAGTCGCGGGTTTCATTGGTTCCGACACCAGCGATCAAAGGAACTCGACCATTGACAATCTTTTGAACGGCCGCAAAGAGTTGCAATTCCTCATCGTGGGTCAGAGTTGGACTTTCTGCAGTCGTTCCAGCTAAGAGAATCCCATCTGTATGATGAGCCAAGAGGTGCTCGATCAAGTCAGGAAGAGCGTCAAAATTAATGCTCCCATCTTCATGGAAGGGGGTGATAAATGCAGTGATGATTTTACAATCTTTTAAATCTTGATAAGACATACATACTCCTTCTTGAGACAATCATAGGGAAGAGGGACAGCACCAAAAGTTGATAGCTGTCCCCTATACAATTT
>JBKXCY010000238.1:0-2218 GCA_046994005.1 Streptococcus sp. | reverse complement strand
CCAATAGTCCATGGCATCTGGTTGCTTACGGAACATCCCCTCACCCGAACAAGGAGCATCTAATACAATCAGATCAAAAAAGCCTGAGAAAACTTTTGCCAGACGATCGGCTGACTCATTGGTTACCAATACATTTCGGGCACCGAAGCGTTCGACATTCTCTACGAGAATTTTCGAGCGTCCCTTGTGGATTTCATTGGAGACCAAGAGTCCTTGATTGTCCAAATAAGACAAGAGTTGCGTCGTCTTACCACCAGGTGCTGCGGCTAAGTCTAGGACCTTCATCCCAGGCTTTGGCTGGGCGACTTGGGCCACTATCTGAGCTGCTGGTTCTTGTGAATAGACCAAGCCCGTTGCGTGTTCGATGGATTTCCCTGAGACCTTTCCATAATGGCCCCAAGGAGTATTGGGAATCGGATCATCAAATACTTTTTGTGCTTCTTTCAAAGGATTGGTGCGAAAGGCTGCTACTGCTTCTTGATCAAAGGTCGCAAAAAAAGCAGCAGCATCCTCACCTAGAAGATGCTGGTATTTTTCTTTAAAACCATTGGGAAAATTCATTTAACTTCTCCCTTTCTTAAGATAGGTTTGAATCTCTGTTAACTTCACCTTTGGAACCATCATAATGGGTTCGACTGTCTGGTAATTAGGTTTATCCCCATTTAGATTTAAGACGGTATAGCCTAACTGTTCTCCCATGATCGCTGCGGCTGCATAGTCCCATGGCCAGATATAGCTAAAGTAAGCTAAAATACCACCTGAGAGAATTTTTGAAAAACTAATACCGGCACTACCATAGACCCGGATTCCTAGTGAATCCATGCCAAGATCGGCCATTCCCCAGTCATTTTTCTCAAGCATACCGACATTTGACGCAATCAGAAAGTTTTCCAATGGCTGGTCCACAAAGGGCGTCAGTTCAAGATCATTGCGATAAACAGGGAATTCTCCACCCCCGTAAAAAAGGTAATCACGCATCACATCGTAGATCAGGCCAAACCGACCAATTCCGTCTTCAAAATAGGCCACCATGACCGCAAAATCTTCCTTTTGGGTTACAAAATTATTGGTCCCATCAATGGGATCAATCACCCAAACGGATCCTTCTGAAATCGGTGAACGAAGGCCATCTTCCTCCGCAAAAATCCGATCTTCTGGGTAGCGATTTGTGATTTTTTCAACCAAATCATTTTGAACCTGTTGATCCATCTGGGTTACTAAATCTGTCGGCCCAGTCTTTTTTGAGATCATCAAGTCATCATGGAGATGAAGACGCAAGTAGTCTCCAGCCTCAAAAACGATTTGTTTGGCAAACTCTAACTTATTCTTCAAGAGAAAACCATCCTTCCTCTTTTTGATTTGCAGCCTGGGTCGCACGATAGAGAGAGTAACCGCTCACTTCTTCGAACTCCCGTCCGAGACGTTTTTCTTCTCCGATACTAGGCACGACCTTCTTAAAAGCTCGGTAGGCTTCCATGTATTCTTTGGCCTCTACCTTACTTTCATAGGCTTCTTCAACTTTATTGAAAAAAGAAAGCACTGAAGCAAGCTCTTCAGTGCTCCACGATAAGTCCAGTGGGTAACTATAATTTTTTTGCATTCGACATACTTCTTAGTTTATTTCTGCTCTTAGAGTGGCAGAGCGTAACTCTTGTTTACGATAACTCCGCGGCAAGAAGGCCCGAATTTCATCTTCGTTAAAGCCAATCTGCATGCGTTTGTTATCTAAAATAATCGGTCTCCGCAAGAGACTTGGATTTTCCTCAATCAGACGGATCAAGGCTGAGATAGATAAATCTTCAACATCAACATCCAATTTTTGGAAAATTTTTGAACGAGTTGAAATAATGTCGTCTGTTCCGTTTTCGGTCAAGGCCAATATACTTGTCAACTCCTGTTTGCTCAAAGGACTTGTCATAATATTGTGTTCTTTAAATGGAACATCGTGCTTTTTTAACCAAGCCCGAGCTTTTCGACATGATGTACAACTCGGCGATAAAAATAATGTAATCATGTGGTTCACTTCTTTTTTTATATATAACTATCTGACTCTATTATACAAAAAAAATAGGTGCTTGAAAAGCGCTTTTTTGATTTCTAGACGATTTTTCTGAATTTCAGTGAAAAAAAGAAATCCCTTTCATTTTTCCCAAGAAGAGGACCGAAAAAAGAGAGTGGGACAGAAATCGGTAATTCGTTAGAATTCGATTTCGTCGTC
>JBKXCY010000237.1:0-2269 GCA_046994005.1 Streptococcus sp. | reverse complement strand
GATAACCAATATAGTCATAGCCGTCAATTTGAATCACGCCATTTGCAAGATCTTTGCTCGATGCGATCGCAAGATCCTGATTATAGGTGCGCAAGACTTGATTTTGTAGCGCTACGACTTCAACTGGAAGTAGAAGACTTTGTCCCATGGCTCCAATCAAAAGGACGCCCATGACCTTCTTCCGGTGCTTTTTAGAGAGTAAGAGGACCGCAAAGGAAGCAGTGGCTAGACTTAGGTCAAAGAGGGCAACTTCCTGACTTCCTGTTTGAGGAAGAACCGACTGACTTGCTTCCTTCTTCTTATAGACAAGATAGAAAGTATCTTCATTTTGATATGCTTCAGGGATTGCATGAATCACCTGTGCTTTTTCTTCAGCGGTTAGCTCTTCTTCTGTCACATATCCTAAGTGCACATGAGCAGGTAGGGTCACCTGATCTGCATGTACAGGACGAGCCCCTAACAGGCTTCCTCCTAATAAAAAGGCTCCAATGGCTACCGGACCAACACCGACAGATAATTTTCGAATCGAATATTTGGTCATTTTTTCAAACGTTTGTTTCGCTTTTTTCATCCTAAAATTCCTATATAGTAATATTTAACCCTCGAGCAGGGACCTGATTATTTTTAGAGAGGATGGGATCCTTTCCAGAAATAAGAACCTTCCCGGGATTTTTTACCTTTACCTATCTTATCTTTTTTCTTCTATTTTAGCAAGCTCTAAAACTCAAAAAAATAAACCGTTTTCTTTATAGGAAGAAAGCAACACAAAAAACGCCTCGAAAGGCGTTTGTATTATAGATCTATTTATAAGGATTGGTACAAATCATTGTATCGTTGACTAGCCGTATCCCATGAGAAGTCACGCGTCATAGCTTGCTCTTGCAGACCATACCAAGCCTGTTTGTCATTGTAGTAGACAGCCAAGGCTTCATCAACTGCCCAGTTAAACCAATAGCCAGACAAATTATTGAAGCTAAAGCCTGTTCCACTTCCATCAACAGCATTAAACGGTTGAACCGTATCACGAAGTCCGCCGACTTCATGTACTAAAGGAAGGGTTCCATAGCGCATGGCCATCATTTGAGAAAGGCCACATGGTTCAAAGCGGCTTGGCATCAAGAAGACATCTGACGCTGCATAGATTTCTTGGGCCAATTGAACATCAAAGGTGATGTTGGCTGAAAGTTTGTCTGGGTAGGCTTGACCAAACCAAGCAAAGGCATTTTCAAATCCAGGATCTCCTGTACCGAGCAAGACAATCTGAATATCCTTTTGCAAGAGTTGATGCAACTCTTCTACTACAACATCAAAACCTTTTTGACGTGTCAAACGAGAGACGATTCCAAACAAAGGTACATCATCGCGAACAGGCAGACCGACACGTTCTTGAAGAGCACGTTTGCTAGCTGCTTTACCTGAAAGATCTGAGAGACTGAAGTGATAGGTCAAGAGTGGATCCGTTTCAGGATTATACAGATCCGCATCAATCCCGTTTACAATTCCGGTCACCTTGCCAGACTCCATCCGAAGGATCTGATCCAAGCCACAACCATATTCAGCAGTCATAATCTCATGCGCATAGCTAGGAGAAACGGTTGTTACACGGTCAGCATATAGAATACCGGCTTTCATCCAGTTCAGACAATCATTCCAACGAAGCGTTCCATCTGCATAGCGTTCAAATCCAACTCCGAATAGATCCCACAACATTCCTGGGTCAAACTGACCTTGAAATTCCAAATTATGGATAGTCAATACTGTTTTAATTCCATGATAAGCTTGAATCCAACGGTATTTTTCCTTCAGCAAGAAAGGAATCATCGCCGTATGGTAATCATGGGCATGAAGAACATCTGGAATGAAGTCAACCCGTTCCATCGTTTCTAAGGCCGCGAGCTGGAAGAAGGCAAAGCGTTCCCCATCATCGAAGTCACCATAGACATGACCTCTAAAGAAATAGTGTTGGTTATCAATAAAGTAAAAGGTGACTCCATCGCGCACAATGCGTTTCACACCAACATATTGACTTCTCCAGCCAACCTTGGTCTCAAAATGCAAGACATCTTCGATTTGATCTCCAAACTTGGCCTCTACCATATCATAGTAAGGGAGGATCACGCGCACGTCATGACCACTTTTAGCTAAGGATTTAGGAAGAGCGCCAATAACGTCTCCCAATCCACCTGTTTTAGAAAATGGTGCACCTTCAGCTGCAACAAATAATAGTTTCATTAGACAATATCCTCTGTAACAATTGTTCCTTTTTGAA